>RGCW01000049.1 GCA_009919005.1 Candidatus Aquidulcis sp.
GGCTCCATCGCCACGATCTGCGCGATGCGCGACGGTGCGGTGCATCCAACGCTGAATCTCACCGCACCAGATCCAGCATCTGCTGGCCTGAACATCGTCACCGGTGCCCCTGCCGCACAGCAGGTGAAGCTGGCGCTGGTGAACGCCTTTGGCTTCGGTGGGCAGAACTCGGCACTCCTCTTTGCGAAGTGGGAGGGCCGCTGATGCCCGAGAAACGTCGCGTCCGGCTGCAGAAGAGCGCACGCAGAGCGCTTGAGGCGGCGCGCGATGCGGCACGTCGCGCGCGCGGTGATGCTCCTGAGCCTGCACCAACGAGTTCGGTGACACCACCGTCAACGCCCGCCATCGAACGACTCGCGCCACGCAATCCAGCGCGTCTTGTCGAGAGCGCGCTCCCCACAGCTGCCCCCGCGCAGAGCACACCGCCGCGACCCCGTCGTGGTCAGAGTCGAAGCGGCGTGCCCCTACCGGCGAACCTTCCGCTCACCAGCGATGACGCCGCGCTCATTGAACTGATCGATCGCCTTGCGGTTGTGGCCGACGGGAGTGCGCTTGCCGAAGTGGAGTTGAGCGCTGGTGGAACCCGCGTCGTGGTGCGTAGCCGCAGTGCCGTCCATGGTGGCTCCGTGGTCGTCGCCGCCGCGACAGCGGCCGTGCAGAGCACCGCAACCGCAGCGCCGGTACCGCTACCAACGGGGGCGAAGCCGGCGGCGGCGGCCGCGACGGTGGGTGCCGCCTCGCCGAGTGGCCAGGTGGTCAACGCGCCGCTCACGGGCATCTTCTACGCCGCCCCATCGCCCGGCGCGCCCGCCCTAATCTCCGTCGGTTCAATCGTGGCGGTTGGTCAACCGATCGGTCTGATTGAGGCGATGAAACTGTTTAATGAGATCAAGAGCGACAAAGCGGGTCGAGTGGTGCGCATCCTCGCGCAGGACGGCAAGTTGATCAAGGCGAAGTCGCCGATCATCGAGGTGGAGCCAGCATGAGCGGCCCCGAGATGAGCGGCGACGCCACACGGATCGGTGGCGAAAGCGGCCTCGCCGCACTTCCGAATCGCACGACGCACATCGTGGGGTGGGGGCATGAGGTGCCGAAGGCGGTCGTCACCAACGCAGACCTCGAGAGGATCGTTGAGACGAGTGATGAATGGATCACTACCCGCACGGGCATTCGAGAGCGACACATTGCAGGCGCGGGAGAGACAACCGCATCCATGGGCGCCATCGCCGCAGCGCGTGCGCTCGCCGTTGCCGGCGTCACCGCCGATTCCGTTGATCTGATCGTTGTTGCAACGCTGACCCCCGACCATCCGATGCCAAGCACCGCAGTGTTGGTGAAGGAGGCGATCGGCAGTCATCGTGCCGCGGCGTTTGATCTTTCGGCAGCATGTTCGGGATTCGCTTATGCCTACGCGGTGGCACACGGCTTTCTCACGGCTGGGCTGGGCCAGCGCGCTCTCGTGATTGGTGCCGAATCACTTTCGCGCATTGTTGACTGGAGTGATCGTTCAACGTGTGTCTTGTTTGGCGATGGGGCCGGCGCAATCGTGCTGGACGCACTCGACCTTCATGACGATCAGAACATCGCCACGCGACCCGGAACCTTGAGCTTCGAGCTCTCGGCCGACCCATCGGGCGCATTCGCGCTGTGGATTCCGGGTGGCACGGGGAGTGGTGCCGATCCGCTGATCAAGATGGATGGCGCGAAAACCTATGTCTACGCAACGCGCACGATGGCGGCGGTGGCAACGGCCGCGATCGAACGCGCCGGGCTCACGGTGCCCGAGGTTGATCTGGTGATCCCGCACCAGGCCAACCTCCGCATCATTGAACACGTTTCCAAGGCGATCTCATACCCGATGGAGAAGATCTTCGTGAATCTCGACCGTTACGGAAACACCTCGGCGGCGAGTATCCCCATCGCACTCTCTGAGGCGGTAGCCGCTGGCCGGCTGAAGCCAGGCGATGTCTTCTGCACGGTGGCGTTCGGCGGTGGCTATACCTCGGGCTCGTTTGTCACGCGTTGGGATGCAGATCCCGCTGATGGTGCTCGGGCGGCGAGTGTTGACCCGAGCGTCGTTCAGATTCGACGCCCCGAGGGGGGTGCTCGGGCGGCGGTGGTGCCGAGCGCGCTCGCACCGTTGCTAGACGCAAAGCGGCAGTAAGCGCGACACTACGAAGGAAAGGTACGAGTGAGGAGGTTCCATGTTTGAGCTCAACGGCTACGCCGCCATCGTAACGGGAGGTGCGCGCGGTATCGGCCGCGCCATCGCTGTTGCACTTGCCAATGCGGGCGCGGATGTGTTGATCACCTACAAGGGGAACACCGCTGCCGCGGACGCCGTCGTTGCCGAGATCGTTGCCAAGGGTCGCAGAGCGATCGCACTCCAGGCCGACGCCGCCGATCCCGATTCGGCTACCGCCGTCGTCACTAAGGCGATGGAGGAATTTGGCAAGATTGATCTGCTCGTAAACAACGCCGGCATAACGCGTGACACGCTGATCTTGCGCATGACCCCTGAACAGTGGCGCGAGGTTCTCGACACGAATCTCTCCGGCGCCTTCTACATGACCAAGGCTGCGGTGAAAGAGATGCTGCGAGCCAAGAGTGGACGGATCGTGAACATCACGAGCGTCTCGGGCCAGGCGGGGAACGCGGGGCAGGCGAACTACAGCTCGGCGAAGGCAGGGATGATCGGTCTCACGAAGGCGACAGCTCGCGAGGTCGCGAGTCGCGGCATCACGGTGAACGCCGTGGCACCAGGCTTCATCGTCACTGAACTCACGGCTGACCTCCCCGAGACGATCAAAGAGGGGGTCAAGGCGCAGACGCCGCTCGGCCGCTTCGGCGAACCAGAAGAGATCGCTGCCGCCGTCGTCTACCTTGCGTCGCGTGAGGCTTCGTACGTCACTGGGCAGGTGCTCGGCGTCGACGGTGGCCTGGTGATGATGTAGTGATTCGCGCCGCCCGCCCATACGCGCTCGCCGTCGCCCTGTTGGCGACGATCTTTGCCGCGACCGTGATCTGGGCGAGCACCCCTCCGAGTTCGGCGTCGGCAACCCCTACGAACATCTTGGGTAGCGACGGCCGCTACACCCTGCTCTTCCTCGGTAGTGATAAGCGCTGTTCTGGTGCGCTGATGGATAAGACCGCAGAGCGGTGCGGCCAAGGGGTGCCGTACGCGACCGATTGGACCTGGTCGGCGGCCAACGACAAGGCGGCGGGTGTGCCACGAGACCAGTACGGCTCCGAGCGGACCGACGTGATCATGCTGCTGACCGTCGACCCGTTCAGCGGACAGACGGCCGCCTACAGCATCCCGCGCGATCTCTACGGCTTTCCGTTGAAGCCATCGCTCGCCAAGTCCTTCTGTCGCGCCGGATCAAAGATCTTCACCGACAAGATCAACGCCCTCTTCGTTCGTGCCCAGCAGTGCGCTCGCTCCAACATGACGACGAGCCAACGGAGCGCCTGGGACAAGAAGCTTGCCTGGGAGCGGAGCATTGTCGCGGGTGGCCTCGTTGCCGAGAACATCGCCTGGGGGCTAGGGGTAGAGATCGACGACTGGACCCTCACCACGTTTGGCACCGCCGACATCATGGGTGCGACGCTCGACAACATCGCCCCCGCCGACACCATCGTGCAACTCAACGAGAAGACACGCCCATACTTCGTCGAAGGCTCTTGTGACATCACGATCCCGCTCAGCGCTGCGACGAATGAGAGCTGCTCATTCAAGGTGCCGAGCTCCCTCTGGACGGGATTCGGACGGTCGCGAAAGTATGACGATGTCGGCCCACGCTCCCTGCGCCATCAGCGTCTCGTTGCTGGGATCACCTTGCGCGTGCTGCAGGCTGGGCCGTTCCGCGCCGCCGCCCTCGCCGAGCTGATGAATCTTCGCTGGTACAAGAAGGGACCGCCGCTCGTTCGCGGAACCATCACACGTGCGGACGTCTCAGCAATCTTTGATGTGATCGCATACGCACAGCCGGCGCTTGCGCTTGGACCTGACGTCGCGGGTGGCTGGAAGTCACTCCTGATGACGGGTGGAACGGATAGCGCCAAGAAATGCGCACTTGCAGGGGCAAAGATGCGTTTCGCGCCTACGACCGCAAAGCTCGCAGCGACAATGAGCTGCACGACCGCATGGCTCGCACCCTACTTCGGCCCGGTTGCAGGCCACCTCAACGAGGGGCCGCCAGTCGCGCCGTAGCCTGCAGGGGCTGGCTCAGGCCGTTGCGCCGAGAAGGTTCACCACGACGATCCCCACGTTGAGGATCGCCAACACGCCCACCGACCCCCATCCAGCGAGGCGGAGCCAGCGTGGAGAGGCGTACTCGCCGAGCAGCGTCGAGCTACTTGCCAGCTTCACGATGAAGGCGAGCACGATTGGCAGGAAGAGCCCTTGCAGATACTGGCTGCTGATGATCGCGCCGATCGGATTGAGCCCTGGGAGCATCACGACGAGTGCGCCAACAGCGAGGATCGCGGTGAAGATGCCGTAGAAGATCGGCGCCTCACGAAGTCGCTTGTCAACTCCCGATTCAAAGCCGAAGGCTTCAGCCAAGGCGAATGCCGTGGTGAGCGGCATGATCGCCATGGCCAAGAGGCTGGCACCAAAGAGGCCCGCGCCGAAGAGGATCTTCGAGAAGGATCCGGCGAGCGGTTCAAGTGCCACCGCCGCCTCGGCCGCTGAACTGATCGGCGTACCGAAGGCACCGAGTGCCACCGCGGTGGCGATCACCACACATGCAGCGATGAAGTTCGTCCACACGGAGCCGAGGATTGCATCGGCGCGGGCCGCGCCGAGCTCCTCAACGCCGATCCCCTTCTCAGCCACCGCCGACTGCAGGTAGAACTGCATGTAGGGGGTCACCGTGGTACCTACGACTGCAACCAGCAGCAACATCTCAGCTCCTGAGACACCACCCAAGTCGGGCGTAGTGAGTGAGGCGGCGACGGTCGCCCAGTTCGGGTTCGCCAAGAGTGCGGCGGCGATGTAGGCCAAGAAGACGGCGGTGAGTGCGAGGAAGATGCGCTCAACGCTTCGATAGGTGCCGTAGACAACG
>RGCW01000050.1 GCA_009919005.1 Candidatus Aquidulcis sp.
TTGTTCGCGCGGGCGATTGAGACCCAACCGTTGAGTTCAGATGTCACCCCCGTTCGTCCTTGGGCTGCAAGTCGCTTGGTGAGGCTGACATGGTTCACGGTGTGGTTGGCGATGGGGATCCCTGCGTCGCCGATCGCCTTCCAGAGGTTGGGGAACTTGCGCAGGGATTTGCCCGTAGGGAAGAAGGTGATCGGCGTCTGCGTTGCGACTGCAACAGCGACCGCCTGACGGATATGGAGTTCGCTGTCACCATCATCAAAGGTAAGGGCAACCTGCTTCACCGAGGTGCCGGAGGCGCTCGCCGGCGCAATGAGCGCGACGAGGAGCGCGGCAACCACGAAAAGCGGTCGAGCAGTGCGAAGGCGGGACTTCATCGTCGGAGCCTACCAGAGGGGGATACACTGCCGCACATGCCTGCGACCCCAATTCGATACCTGACCGAGGCCGACGTGTTGGCACTACTCCCCTCGATCGAGGTGCAGATTGGGCTGGTGGAAGGCGCGCTGCGCGCCGTAGCGACCGGCACCGCACATCAGCCACCGAAGGTGCCGCTCATCCTGGGGGCGGGAGCTCCGTTCGCCCATGCTATGCCCGCCGCCATCGATCTGGGTTCGGGTCGGGTCGCAGGGGCGAAGTGGATCAGCGGGGGAGGCGCCGCCGGCATCGGTGGCGTGGTGCTCGTTGAGCGCCCCAAGGCGGGTGGCCTCCGTGGCATCGTTGCCGCTGGCGAGCTGACCGCTGCACGCACCGCCGCCGTTTCGGGTGCTGGCCTGCGCATTGCCCCACCGAGCACCGCAGCGGCAACCTCGGGCGCTCCCTATAAGGGGGCGATCATTGGTGGCGGACTCCAAGCCGCCACGCACCGCGCCGTGCTTGCGGCACTTCACCCCGCCACCACCGTTGCCTTCTATTCGCGCCGCGCCCCGAGTGAGCTGCCACTTCGTCCTGGCGATCGCGTCGCGGAGTCGGTGAACGATGCCATTCGTGGCGCCGACATTATTGTCACCGCGGCCGCGTTTGACACGCCACCGCGCCCGATTGACATCAAGTTCATCGAGCCCGGCGCCACGCTCCTCGTGATCGATTACGCAGCCACGATCAGCGCTGGAGTGATTGCCGCACTCGGAGCACGTGGTCCGATTCGTGTGATCACCGATAGCGCCGCGCAGTACGACGACACACGCCGAACACCGAAGCTCAGCGGCTGGCCGGCTGCCGACGCACAGATTGGCGACACCCGCATCGAGAGCGCAGGGCAGGTCACCACCCTGGTCAATCACCTCGGCATCTCAGCGTGTGATTTGGCCTACGCCGAACTGCTCCTTGATCGGGCGGAGCAGCAGAACGTTGGCTCGTTGCTAGAACGATGAACCACGACGTTCCGCACCTTCGCCTTGACGCACCACCCGCTGCCGCTGGCTCTGCCATCGAGGTGCTGGACTATCACACCGCGGGCGAGCCATTCCGCATTGTGGTGAGCGGGTACCCAGAACTTGCTGGAACCACGATTCTCGAGCGACGACGCTCGGCGTTGCAGCAGCACGATCACCTGCGCAAGATGCTGATGTGGGAGCCACGCGGCCATGCCGATATGTACGGCGGCATACTGGTGCCACCCGACCACGACGAGGCGCAGGTCGGCGTGCTCTTCATGCACAACGAGGGCTACTCCACGATGTGCGGCCACGGCACCATCGCACTCGCCACCGCTCTCGTTGAGAGCGGTGCGATTACGGCAACGGGAACGGAAACCCCGATCGGCATTGATGCACCGTGTGGCCTGGTGCGAGCTGTTGCGCACGTGCGCGAATCCGAGCTTGCTGCCGCACGTGCAGCGAACCGCACACCACGCGTGCACGAAGTGTCGTTTGAGAATGTGCCGTCATTCGCCGCGGCGCTCAACGTCGCGATTGAGGTCCCCGGTTACGGATCGCTCACGGTTGACGTTGGATATGGCGGAGCCTTCTACGCACTCATTGATGCAGCACAGCTCGGCATTGAGATGCGTGCCGAGAACGCCGCGCTCCTCGCTGCCGCTGGTCGCGCGATTACCGACGCGGGCCGCGCAGCGCTGCATAGCGGCGGTGCGCTTGCAACGGCACTCGGCGTGTCGCACCCAGAGGAGAGCGACCTCTCGTTCCTGTACGGCACGATCATCTCGGGGCCACCAGAGGATCCGTCGCATCACTCGCGCAATCTCTGCCTCTTCGCCGAGGGCGAGGTTGATCGCTCACCAACTGGTTCAGGTGTGTCGGCGCGCCTCGCCGTACTGCACGCACGCGGTGCTGTTGCAACAGGGGAAGAGATTGCGATTGAATCGATCCTTGGTCGCGAGTCTGTCTTTCACGGCCGTGTGGCACGCACCGAAACCTGGGCGGGGCGTGAGGCGGTGATCCCCGAGGTGCGCGGTAGTGCGCACATGACGGGAAGCGCCCGCTTCGTTCTTGACGACAACGATCTGATCGGACGTGGCTTCCTCGTCGCGCGATAAGTCATGAGTACGCCGCGTACGGTACTGGTCGTCAACCCCGCAGCGGGAGCTGGCCGCGCTGGCCGCGTGCTCTCGCGCGTGCTCGAGGCGCTCCAACCGTGGGGTGAGTTTGAGATTGCGGTGACGCGCGCCGGCGAGGAGCGTCCAGCCGAGCGCATCGTTCGCGAGGCGGTGGCGAGCGGTGCAACCCGGATCGTCGTGCTCGGTGGTGATGGAACGGCGAGCCAGGCGCTGAATGGACTTCGGCAACCCGACGGCAGCATCGCGCCGGTTCAGTTGGCGGTGCTCCCCGCAGGGACGGGGCGTGATTTTGCCCGCACGATCGGCCCCACCAGAAAGCCTGTCGTCGCTGCGCGGCATGTGGCGCAGGCGGGAGTGGCGCGCGCGATTGATGTGGGGGAGATCGAGTTTGCTACGGGGGAGCGCCGCCTCTTCTTGAACATCGCCTCATTCGGCGTTACGGCGCGCATCGCGCACGCGCTGGAGGAGTACCCGCAGCTCAAGCGCCATGCGGGGGCACTCGCCTTCGGATTGGCCACCGTGCGCGCGGGCCTTAGCTACGCCCCTGATCAGGTGGAGGCGCGCGTGGATGCCCAGCCGCCTCAGATCGGCCCCGTTGCCGCCATGGCGATCGCCAATGGGGCCTGGTTCGGTGGCGGCATGCACGTCGCGCCCACCGCACGAATTGACGATGGTCGCTTTGAGGTCGTTCGGTTCGGCGACATCGCCCGCAGTGACTTTGTGGTGAGTCTGCCCCTCCTCTATAAGGGGACGCACTACGCGCACCCGAAGGTCACGGTTTCCCAAGGGGCTGAGGTGCTCGCCGCTCCTGCTGGAGGGAGCGGTGCACGCCCGATTGAGATCGAGGCCGACGGTGAGATCGTGGGAAAGCTCCCGGCGCGATTTAGCGTTCGACCTGCCGCCCTAACGCTCTTGGCGTAAACTGCCCGCCATGACTTCAGCAGCAACACGATGGATCGGACTCGCCTGTCTCGCACTGGGACTGGCGATGATCATCGTCGACACCTCGATCGTCAATGTCGCGATTCCCAGCATCATCAACGACCTTGAGATCACCCCGAGTGCCGCTGAGTGGGTGAATAGCAGTTATGCGTTGGTCTTTGCCGCCGCCCTGATCACTCTCAGTCGCATCGGCGATCTGATTGGTCAACGCAGGTTGTACCTCGTCGGGACGAGTCTCTTTGCGGGTGCATCCGTACTTGCGGCCCTCGCCCCAACGGGCGAGCTATTGATTGCAGCGCGACTTCTCCAAGGACTAGGTGGAGCGGCGATGGCACCCTCAACACAGAGCATCGTCAACGCAACCTTCCGCGGTAAGGATCGTGCAATCGCCTTTGCAATTTATGGTTCGGTGATTGGCGGAATGGCCGCGCTCGGCCCGGTCATTGGTGGCTGGCTCACCACGAACGCATCCTGGCGTTGGGCCTTCGGCGTCAACCTGCCGATTGCCATCGTTGCGGTTGTCGGCACGTTGCTAACCGTTGCCGAGACTCGTACCGAACAGAAAGCGAAGGGGTTCGACATTGGCGGCGTGCTGTTGATCACGGTGGGCCTTGCTGGAATCGTCTTCGCTCTCATTGAAGGCTATACCTATGGATGGTGGGGTCCAACCGAATCGTTTGCTACCGACCCCGCGTGGTCGTGGTGGCCAATTGCAACCGTGTCCGTTGTTCCAGCTGCACTCGCCCTTGGTGCGGTTTCCCTCGTGCTGTTCGGGCTCTATGAGCGCGCGCGACTACGAGCTAAGAAGTCTGTTCTCATTGACTTCACGCTCTTTTCGATTCCTACCTTCCGATATGGAAATATTGCGGGCTCCATCGTTTCGCTCGGAGAGTTTGGCGTCCTCTTTGCGATCCCGCTCTTCCTAGCTGCCGTTCAGCAGTACAGCGCCTTTGAAACGGGTCTCTGCTTTGTGCCACTTGCCCTTGGTTCATTTATCGCTGCGCCGATGGCCCCCGCACTCACCAAGAAGTGGGGCGCTCGCCGCGTTGTAACGCTCGGTATGTTCCTTGAGGCGGTTGGCATCGGTGCGATCGCACTCCTCATCT
>RGCW01000006.1 GCA_009919005.1 Candidatus Aquidulcis sp.
GCACAGACTTCACCTCGTACTCCCCCGGCCCCTCAAGGATGACGGCGCTGTCCAGGCTTGTGGCGATCGGGGTGCGGTTGTCGCGAGGGGCAAGGCGCCCTCGTACTCGTGAGAGGGGCGCGTCATCGGGGTGGCTCAAGGTCACAATGTCGGCGCTCATGCCGCGACCCGTCGGACCAACGATCGAGGTGTAGGGGTCGTAGGCGATCGTCGCTTCACGGCTGCGGATGCGGACGCAGGTCCGACCGTAATAGGTGAGTTCCATGCCCCTATTCTCCCACGCGCGGCGTCACGTCGTCGCACCAGGCCTGGCGCAGGGGAGGTATGCCAGGAGGGCCGATGCCCGTCGACCCTCCTGGCTTGGAGGTCGGTTCACGGGAGGGAGGTCCGGTGAGCCGAACCTCATCATCGGACTGCGAGGTAAATGTGCAACGTGGGATTGGGTAAAGAGTTCGCAATGAACGCCCCGCGAGGAGCGGCCGACGGCGCGCCCCCTCTACATCTCTTCGGGGGCGGAGATTCCGAGTAGGCGTAGGGATGCCGAGAGGCTCGCCGCCGCGGCTGCGACAAGCCGCAGTCGTCCCGCCGAACGCTCCGGCGCGGAGGTGTCGACGACCTTCGCATCTCGATAGAACGCCGAGAACGCGGTCGCAAGCTCGGTCGCGTAGGTGGTTACCCCTTGCGTCTCATGATGCATGGCGGAGTCCTCAACCACTTCAGGAAGGCGGACGATCGCCCGCGCCAGCTTCGCCTCGGGCGAGGTGTGATCGTCAAGCAATGCGCCGATGGACGCGGCGGGCGTAAGTGACTCCGCCGCCGCCTTGCGCAAGATGGAGCGCATGCGTGCATGCGCGTATTGCGCGTAATACACAGGATTGTCGCTGCTCTTCTCTTTCGCCGCCTCGATGTCAAAGTCAATCGCCGTGGTTGCACTTCTCGAAGCGAAGTACCACCGTGCCGCATCGACGCCAATCTCTTCTAGTAGCTCATCAAGCGTGATGAACGTGCCCGCACGCTTTGACATGCTCATCTCCACTCCGTCACGTACGAACCGTACCCACGCGACGAGCAGCATCTCTATTGACTCTTTGTCAAACCCGAGCGCCTTGCCTGCATTGCGTAATCGGGCGACGGTTCCGTGATGATCTTGACCCCACACGTAGATAACGCGGTCGTGTCCACGAGAGAACTTTTCGACGATGTACCCAATATCAGAACCGAAGTAGGTGAATGAACCATTTGATTTTCGGATCACACGATCCTTATCGTCGCCGAACGCAGTGCTCTTAAACCAGAGGGCACCCTCGCGCTCTTCTAGCCAATTCCCTTCTCGGAGCCTGGTGATGGCGCGATCAACATAGCCATCGGTGTAGAGCGAGCCCTCTGAGCGCCATACATCAAACTCGACACCGAGCACGGCGAGCGACGATTCGATGCCAGCTCGGATACGCTCAGAGGCCCACCGTCCAATGATTGCAACCTCATCGTCGGCAACCATACCGTTGTATCCTTCGGCATCGATCTCCCCACTACTCTTCGGTGCAGCTGCTGCGCGGGTAGCAACATCAGGCGGAATCGCCGCGGCGAGGTCCGCAACGTAGTCGCCCTTGTATCCGTTCTCAGGAACGTCGACGCCGTCTCTTAGCGCGATGACACTCTCGCCGAGTCGTCGAACCTGTTCACCAAAGTCATTGAAGTAATACTCACGCGTTACCGATTGACCAGCCGCCTCAAGTACGCGAGCGAGCAGGTCTCCAACAAAGGCGCCACGTGCGTTGCCAACTGTGAGTGGCCCAGTTGGATTGGCAGAGACGAATTCGATGTTGACGCGATAGGGCGCCGACCCTGGCGCCAGCGCAAGGTGTCCCCACGACATCGGCGAGGCGACGATGGCGTCGAGTAGGTCGCCGAGCAGCCCCGCCCGAAGGCGAAGGTTGAGGAATCCTGGGCCAGCGACCTCAGCGCTTGCGATCGGTCCGAGTGTGCCGCTCCCACCATGGATTCGTTCGGACGCCTCATCCCGGAGTTGCTTGGCGATCGCCGTCGCGATCGCGGCCGGCGCTCGCTTCAACACTTTGCTCCCCTTCATGGCCACGTTTGAGGCGTAGTCGCCGTGGTCGCGATTTCCTGGAATCTCGACCTCGATGCCTGCCACGAGTGCGTCGAGAGCGGCTGCGTCGTCAGGGGCGGGAAGGTCGCCGCTCGCGACGGCACGGCGTAGGGCGCGGGCAACGGCATCGCGCACCGTGTGTCGAAGCGGGACGCCAAGCAAGGGATCGCGCGGCAGAGCCGCCGAACGAGTCACTGGTGCGGACGATGCGCTCATGGCTGAATCGTAGCCGCGAACTCTGGCACGATGGCGTCATGACATCCGAGACCAGCCCAGCAGGTAGCCCGCCAGGTCGCCCACCCGAGGGGGCTGTGATCGCAACCCCCGTTACCCGCGGTCAGATCGCACGCGTTGGCCTGCTGCTCTTCATCACCTTCCTTGTCGGCGCGTTGCTGCTTCGCATGCAGGCCGATCGCATCAGAGCGCTTGATCTACCTCTACCCGCGGGCTGGGAGGCGGTCAGCGCCGACACAGTGTTGGCAGGGATCTCGCCGCAAAGCGCTGTTCGCGCTGCGCGATCGGCAGATGCACCCGTCGGTGCGACGCCACGCGTCCGTTTGATCACGCTACGGAGTGGCGGCACGGACGCCCCGGAACTCCGAGGGACATTCTGGCTCATCGTCACTGACGACATCCGACCATCAATGGAGATCCCCGCTGGCGATGCCATGGATGTGATTCGAGCCTACGTGCTGATCGATCAGAGTGGTCGTGTGGCCCTTGCGGTTGAGCGAGGATTTGCCGACACCGACCCAACGCTACCTCCAGACTGAGCCCAACGAGACTCGCGTCAGCTAAATCGCAAAGCGATCACCCTCGCGCACCGCGATGATCTCTCCCGAGAATGTCGTTGCCGCCGCGCGGCATGCGTCGGCCGGATCCACCTCGGCCCCGAAATGCGTGAGTAATAGTCGCCGCGCACCAGTCGCTGCCGCAGCGCTTCCAGCTCCATATGCCGTAATGTGCGCGTCGCCCTCGCGCCACGCTGCCACTCCGCCGCCCGCTTCGCAGAGCAGCGTATCGCCGCGCTGAGCGATAGCGGCCAGATCCTCCCAGTGTGAGAGATCCCCTGAATAGGTAAGACCAGGCTGGTCGTCTACGGATAGGCGGATGGCATAGGACTCGCCTGTGTGGCGCACTCGAGCGCCGCGCATCGTCACATCACCAACGGGCACGACTCGTCCACCGCCGAGTGGTGGAAGCGTCGCGTCACTTCGCCACAGCGAGATTCCAAACGGCTGGACGGGCTCGGCAGCGCCAAGGGACTGCTCTTCGGGAGTGCGATCATCAAGGAGCGAAGCGAGCCGCGACGAAAGCCCACTAGGCGCAATCACTGACACGCTTCGTGCGTCGCGCCCCATCTGATTGCCATGAACGAGTGCATGACGCAACGCAGCTAAGTCAACCCAGTGATCTGGATGGAGATGCGAGATCGCGATCGCACCGATCTGTGGCAGCGCATCGATGCCGAGGTGACCCGCGAGAGGTGCGTACGTACCGTGTCCCAAATCCAGTACGAGCCGCGTGGATCCGTGCTCTACGAGATATCCCGACGCGCGGGAGCCTTGGTGCGTTCGATAGGCTCCCGCCGAGCCGAGGACCGTAAGCGTCAACGGGTGGGAATCGGCCACTGTTCACCCGCAGATTTCCATCGTTTCGTTGCAAGCTCATCAAACCCCGCCTCAAGTAGCAGTGCACGTGCGCGGTCAAAGTTCATTGCAAACCAATCAGGTTGGTGCGCATCTGATCCAGTGACGATGTACTCACCGCCAAGTTCGCGATATCGATGTACGGCTTGCGGCAACGGATACGGCAACCCTGTTCGCTGTCGCCATCCCGACGAGTTGATCTCAAGCGCAGTCCCAGTTTCGATGAGTGCTCGCAGGACCGGTTCGTAGAGATCAGGCGCCGCCTCAAATGCTGCCGTATCAATATGGGGATACACATATTTCCGCACGTAGTCCATGTGCCCCACGATGTCGAAGAGCCCACTCTCGATTCCCGCCTGCACTTCTGCGAAATATGGCGCCATATCGTGAACGTCGTGTCCCGCCCAACTCGCGGCACGTGATCGCTTGAACGGCGAGTCGATTCCGGGGTGCACACTGCCGATCGTTAGGTCGTAGTGATTGGTGCGCAGATGATCACGAATCTCCGTCTCGTACTGGACCTCATACGAAATCTCCACACCGAGGAGGATCTCCAGGCGATCGCCGAACTCGCGGCGCAGCCCCTCAACCGCCTCCACCCGCTGATGGTGCGGGGCGAGGGTGGCTCCAATCTCGCGCGGGTCGAAGTCGAGGTGGTCGGTCAGTGCGATGCGAGGCATCCCGAGGGCGATCGCCAGGGCGGGGTAGACGTCGAGAGGCACCTCCGAGTCGGGGGAGAGGAGCGTATGCAGATGAACGTCGAGGGGCGAGTCAAAGCGCCCTGACAGGGCGAGCTCGGGACGCCGCTCGCGGTCGCCGCTACGGCGGAGCGGAGCCTGGCTCACGGTTCGTTCAGCCAGGCGCGAGCGGCGGCCCCCCGCAGCCCGCGGATCAAGAGGAGGGCGACGAGAACGGGGGGGATGCCAGGGAGCCAGTTCCCCACGGTGAGGGCGATGAGGGGGCCCGCTGGGATCAGGATCGTGCTCAGCCCGAGCGCGAAGCCCCGCCCCGCCTCCTTCCGCTGCCAGACCAGGGTGATGGTGAAGATGCACGCGGCGATCAAGGCCATCCAGACCACCCCCTGGAGGGTGACGGGGGCGGCGGTCGCCTGTTCCACGATCCGTCCGAGGGTGAGGCCGAGACCCGCTAAGAGGAGCAGGGCGTAGGCGAGGAAGGCGGCGACGGCAATCGGCATGTGCTCAGGATGCCACGGGTCCCCCATCCGCACCCGCCAGCCCTGACGTGAGGGTTCCCCACACCTGAGCGTGGTCGCCTCGTGGGCAACGCATTGACGCGGGTGCGTGGGGAGCCCTACCCTTAGGTCACCACTGGGCCGCCCGGCGGCCCTGAGCAGAATCGGCGTCAGCAGTCGCTGGCGCCCAACGCGACGCCTCGCTGGTGGGGAGGTCTCGCAAAAAGGAGGACCATCGCATGGCGCGAAAGAATTGGAAGCTCGTTGCGGTTGCAGCGATGCTTGCCGTCGTTGCCACTGCCTGTGGGAGCAATACCCCATCGGCAAACGGCCTCGAGGGTGAGGTAACGCTCTGGCACGCATACGGCTCGTCCGGCGGCTCGGCTGAGGGCACCGCCTTCGCCGCACAGCTCGCCAAGTTCGAGAAGGAATTCCCGAAGATCAAGATCAACGCCGTTGAGGTGCCGTTCAGCGACATCTTCACGAAGTTCAAGACAGAGGCAGCCGCCGGCGGCGGACCAGACCTCTTCATTGCTCCGAACGACGACCTCGGCAACTTGGTTGCGGCCGGACTGCTTGAGCCAATCACGGACACCACGGACATCGGAACGGTATCGGAGCAGGCGCTTGATGGTGCAACCATCGGTGGCAAGCTCTACCTCGTTCCTGAGAGCCTCAAGGCTGTCGTGATGTATTACGACTCTGCGAAGATCGCGACTCCTCCAGCCACGGCTGCGGAGTTCAAGGACTACGTCGACAACGGCGGCAAGGTTGCCGTTCCCGCCGGCGTCTATCACGTCTGGGGCTGGTACAAGGCCTTCGGCGGTTCGATCTTCGATAGCACCGGTCACGCCGCCTGCTTCAGCGGGACGGGCGTCGGCGACGCCATGGACTACGTCAAGAGCCTGAAGGCTGGCGGCGCAGTTGTTGATGGCAACGACGGTGACCTTGGTCAGAAGTACATGAACGGCGAAGTTGACGTGATGTTCAACGGCAACTGGGTTCTTGCGGACTACCTGAAGGCCCGACCGGGCACGCAGGTTGCTCCGTTCCCAGCTGGCGCCAACGGCCTCCCTTCGGTGGGCATGGTTGGTGTCGACGGTTGGCACATCAATGCAGCTGGCATGAACAAGGAGCTGGCCATTAAGGTCGCTTCGATTCTTGCCTCGCCTGACTACGCCAAGATCATGGTTGACGGTGCCGGCCACGTGCCAGCATCGACCGCCATCGAGATCAAGGACCCGGTCACCAAGGCCTTCGCAGCTGCGATCGCCACGGGCACCCGACGTCCTGTTGAGGCGTGGATGAACAACTACTGGGGCAACTTCGGCTCGGCGTGGGACAGCGTCCTGCAGACCGGTGCCGCTGGTGCTGATGCAGCCTCTACGGCATGCGATGCCATGGAGACTGCAAACTCCGACGCTGGCCTCTGGCCATAGTCGGTTGCTAGCCTCGAGCTAGCCGCTACGGTGTAACCGCGATTGGGGCGGGGGCTTCGGCTCCCGCCCCGATTGCTATCTCAACGTCGAGAAAGGGGGGCAGAGTGAGCATCTTCACGCGGGTCAACCGTCGCTCCCTTACCCCATATGCCTTCATCGCCCCAGCGCTGGTGGTCATGGCGATCGTCACGATCTATCCGCTGATCTTCCAGTTCTGGATGTCATTTACCAATTACGGCCTCGCAAACCTGCGACAAGGGGCGCCGGCTCCAGACTGGGTCGGGCTTGAGAACTACGTCAAGATCCTTACGAGCGAGCTTTCAATCCCGAACTATTCCTTCCTGAGACTCTTCCTCTACAACATCTTCTGGGCGCTGAGCAACGTTGCCATCCATATCGTTCTTGGCGTTGCGATCGCCCTCTTACTCAATCATCCAGGGTTGAAGTTAAAGCGCCTCTACCGCGCCCTTTATGTGCTCCCCGTGTTGATTCCACCCATCGTCGTTGCAACAACCTGGCGCAACATGTTCAACCAAGATGCCGGCGCAGTGAATATGCTGCTCGGTCTCGTTGGCCAGGTGTTTCGTATTCCGCCCGAGACGTTTTCGATTGACTGGCTGCGCCAAGTTGAAGATCCGATCAGTTTCATTCCACTGCCACTCGCGTATTACGCAATGTTGATCACTAACATTTGGCTGGGGTGGCCCCTCAATGCCGTTGTCGCGACTGGAGCGTTGCAGGCGATCCCGAAAGACTTGTACGAGGCCGCCGAGATCGACGGGGCAGGGAGGTGGGCCTCGTTCAAGACGATCACGCTCACCTACCTGCGACCAGCGATGATCCCCTTTGCCATCTATGGCTTTGTGGTGACCTTCAACCTTTTCAGCCTCGCCTACTTCATGAGCTCTGGTGGGCCATTTGGACGCACCGAACTCTTGGTGACCCAGGCCTATCGCCTGGTCAATGAGCGGCAACTCTATGCAGTAGGCGCTGCGTTTGCCGTCGTGCTCTTCGTCATCCTGCTCACGATCAGCCTGATCACCAACCGCATCTCAAAGGCGACGGCTCGATATGACGACTTCTAAGCGCCGTTCGTTCCGAGAGCCGTCGCTGCTCACCAAGATCCTGTTGCAGCTTGCCGCCATCGGCATCTTGATCACGGTGCTCTTCCCCGTCATCTGGGTCTTCAGCGTCTCCCTCTCGCCACTCAACTTGATTCGTCCGGATGGACTGAACCTGATCCCGAAAGATGCGACCTTTGAGGCATACCTCAAGGTGATCGATCGACCGACGAGCAACCCTGTCAGCTTCCTTGAGCTGGCATTTAACTCGTTCAAGATTGCCGGTGGCACCGCCCTTGCAAGCGTGGCGCTCGGTGTCTTGGCGGCCTATCCGTTGAGTCGACTGGCATTTAGAGGGCGCACCTTCATCATGTTGGTGATCCTTGGCGTGCTCATGCTTCCCGCCGTTGCAACGCTGGCGCCCCTCTTCGTGACCCTAAACGGGGTTAGGCTCGATCTTCCGATCCTCGGCGCCTTCAACCTGCGCAATTCACAACTGGGCGTGGGCATCGCCATCGTTTCAGGTTCGCTTCCGTTTGCTATCTGGAACCTTAAGGGGTATCTCGACACGATCCCACGTGAGCTTGAAGAGGCTGCCGCTGTGGACGGCGCATCGCAGGCGCGCATTTTCCGCAGCATCGTTTTGCCGCTCGCGCTGCCTGCGATTGCCGTAACCGGGTTTCTCGGCTTTATCAGTGGCTGGACAGAGTTCTACTACTCCTGGATGTTCTTGACGCAGCCCCGCGACTTCACGCTCGCCATGGCGCTCTCGGCGATGACGGGCACGTATGCGTCAGCGATCCCGTGGCCCCTGGTTTCGGCCTTCTCGATCATGTTGACCCTCCCACCGGCGATCGTGTACCTCCTCAGCCAGCGATTCATCACGGGCGGACTCGCGGTCGGTTCGGTTAAGGGGTGAGTTCGCAACGGCCCGAGCGGCCCGACACGCCCGTTTGGGTTCGGGACGCCGTCTTTTATCAGATCTTCCCTGACCGATTCGCACGATCCGCGCGCATACATCAGCCTGGCCCCTTGGAAGAGTGGGGGGCTGCACCGACGCGCCACGGTTTCAAAGGCGGTGACCTTCGAGGCATCACCGAGCGACTCGGTGAGCTGCAGGAGCTTGGCATCACCGCTCTCTATCTCTGCCCAATCTTTTCCAGTGCCTCAAACCATCGGTATCACACCTACGACTACTTCAACGTTGACCCGATGTTGGGCGGCAACGAGGCATTACGCGAACTTCTAGACGCTGCTCATGCACGTGGCATGAGGGTGATCCTTGACGGTGTTTTCAATCACGCAAGTCGAGGATTTTGGCCGTTTCATCATGTGCTTGAGAACGGAGTCGACTCGCCTTACGTCGATTGGTTTTACACCGACGAGGAGTTCTTGCGTGGCGATCGCCCACTCGTCGCCTACCCGGAGGCGGCGAAGTGGCAACTCAACGGCGGTGCCACAAAGAGCGCCGACGCTACAAACAGCCCTGAGGTTGCTCTTGGATACAAGGCCTGGTGGCAACTCCCTGCGCTCCCCAAGATCAATGTCGGTAATCCAGAGGCGCGCGAGCACCTATTGAAGGCGGCCGAGTACTGGATTCAATTTGGCGCAGATGGCTGGCGACTGGATGTTCCCGAGGAGATTGATGATGAGAGCTTCTGGCAAGAGTTTCGTGCGAGGGTGCGCGCTGTAAACCCTGAGGCGTATACCGTCGGTGAAATTTGGAAGCGTGCGGATGAGTGGCTTACGGGTGATCGGTTTGATGCAGTCATGAACTACCCACTCACCGAAGCGATCCTCGGTTATGCCGGCAATGGGCGCCTCTCCCGCGATCTGGGCGACCACAACAACACCCATCAACGTCCCGAGCTTACTGCGACAGAATTTGCGACACGGCTGCGAGAGATCATGGATTGGTATCACCCTGCGGTGAGCGCCGTGCAGTTAAACCTGCTGGGCTCCCACGACACGCCCCGCATGCGCAGCATCTTGGGTGGCAGCAGTGCCGCCGCGCAACTAGCGACGCTCATCCAGTTCGCCCTCCCGGGCGCGCCCTGCGTCTACTACGGAGATGAACTTGGAGCACTTGGAGCAAACGACCCGGCGAACCGTGGCTCGTTCCCTCAGGACCTCACCGCCATTAGCGCTGAGGCGTTGGCATTCCGCGCCTTCGTGCGCGCCACGGCCGCGGCTCGAAACGCGCACCCAGTGCTGCGGGGAGGTGCTCTGCGTGTGTTGCACGCAGAGGGGGCAGTCCTTGCGTTTGAGCGCAGTGCCGAGCCTGTCGGGTTTGAGGGCGAGCCGCTGCAACTCACCGCTGATGCGACGCGCACGATGGTCGTGGTAACGAACAGCGGTACCCCCGACGGGATTCGAACCCGTGATCTCCACCTTGAAAGGGTGGCGTCCTAGGCCTCTAGACGACAGGGGCGCGCGGATCGCAGCGTAGCACCGCGCTCAGGGCACCGCCCCTACGAGGCGAGCTTGCCGAGGATGTCTGAGGCGCCGAGCGCGATTCCTGCGGCGATGGCGAACCCACCAGCGAGGAGAGCGGCGAGCATCGCTCGGCCATCGCGGGCACTCCGGATGGCTCGGATCATGCTGATCGTGAGCATGAGTGATGCAAAGGCGCAGGAGAGTCCCACCACGAATGTGCCAATGGAGAGTTCACCGATCTGATCGGAGTTCCGAATCGTTGCCACCCAGGCGAGGTAGATGAGCGAAACGCCAACCGCAACCACAACGGCGACGAAGGTGCCGAGCGAGACGATGCCGCGCAGGCGGCTCCACCGCTTGCTAGGTGCGCTCATCGTGTCAGGTTCCTCATAGGTCTAGGGTACGACCTCCCAGATGATCGCGGTGCGGGCTGGCACATCTATCCCTGCCGACAGGTCACCATCCTGTGTGGGCCCACTCGAGCGTGCCACCTCACGGAGATGCACGCCCGCTCCCAGGTCGAACGACAGTTGCTCACTCGCACCCCCCGCGTTCACCGCGACCAGCAGGTCACCCAACGTCCAAGCCGTCGCAACGTTCAGCTGAGGGATTTCACCAGCGACACCCGCCGCGCGACGTGCGAAGAGCAGGGTGCGGCTAGTTGCGCCACTCGCCCCAACAGCGAGCCAGTCGACCGATGCGCTACGCACCTGTGGATGAGCGGCGCGAATCGCGGCAAGCCGCTGATACCAGGCGAGCATCGTGAGGTCGGCCGCGCGCGCTGCAGTCAACGCCGCTGGTCGTCGGCCACCGGGCCCACTGCCATCAAGGCGCGAGGAGCGCGGGTCACTGGGCAACATAGGGAAGGTGCGGCGGTCATCCGGGTCGGTTGCGCCGCTGATGCCGATCTCATCGCCGTAGTAGATCGTGGGTGAGCCGGGGAGCAGATACTGCATCGTCGCAGCTAAGAGTTGCCGCGCCTTGCCGATGGCGAGATTCTCGACACCCTCTTTCTCATCACGACCGTTTCCAGGAGTGAACTCCCAGAGCGAACGTGACGTGTCGTGCGAGTCGAGGAGGGTGAGGTTTGCAAGGGTTACCGCAGTCGGATAATCCTCAGCGATCCCCAGCAGGCGCCGTATGAAGAGAAGTGCCGTTCGATTGGTGCTATCAGTTGCTCCCGCCTCAGGCTTTCCGCCGAGATACGCGAGCACCGCGTCGCGGAACCGATAGTTCATGGTTGCGTCGGCGGCGTCACCGCGAAGCAGGCGTAACGCATCGCGACGATTCCACAACTCTCCAATGATTGGGGCGTTCGGCGACGCCGCTTTCAGCACGATGCGGAACTCCTGCCAGAATCCTTCTGGGAAGCTCCCATCGGGCATCACGTCGAGTCGCCAGCCCGCAACACCCTGTTGCAGCCACCAGCGCGCCACACCGACATCCCCTGCGGGTGAGGCGAGCAGCGTCTCGGCTGGTGCCCCTGAGGCGTTGCCAAGTATCAGCGCTCGCACCGCATCGTTGTTCTTATTCAACACGGGAAGCGAGTCGTAATTTGCCCATCCCACGTAGCCGGCCGTGTTCGGACCCGAGGCACCGGCGCAGGGTCCCTTTGCGCCAGCCGCCTTTGTCCAGATAAACCAATCGCGATACGGAGAGTCAACCGATTCGCACGCGCCGACCGTTGACCAACGACCATACCGATCAAAGATCGGTGAATCAGAGCTCACATGATTGAAGACACCGTCAAGGATCACAGAGATGTTGAGTTTCTGTGCGGCAGAGAGGAGTCGCTCCAACGCACTGTTGCCTCCAAGACGTTGGTCTACGTTGAGGTAGTCGTTGCCATCGTAGCGATGGTTAGAGTTCGCATCAAAGATTGGATTGAGATAGATCGTATCTACGCCAACTGAGACCAGGTGCGGCAGGCGAAGGCGTATCCCATCAAGATCTCCGCCGTAGAAATCTTCGCCCTTAGGCGGCGTTGCTGGCAGGGTGTTCCATGGGATGAGTGAGGCGACGCCCTTGTATCGTCGAACTGCACCGCCATCATTGAGTGGGTTTGCATTGGCAAATCGATCGGGAAAGATCTGGTAGACGACGGATCCACTCAGCAGCGGGCTCGCTGTAAATCCGGTTGGTGAGACGACGATCGCCCAATCTCCACCGACATTCGCGGGCGAGGTGCTGCCAAGACCTTGGTCGTTGCTATTGTCGTCCGCCAGCTTGACGGCAGCGGATCCGTCGGCAATCTCGAAGTGGTATCCGATCGCCGTTGGCTCGCTACCCACCTCAATGGTGGCCTGCCAGATGTCGCAGAGCGCCGTTGTGAGGTCATTTGCCGCATCAAGGGCTGGGTCGGGAGCCAAGATTGGGGTGAGCGAACTGCTGACTCCGCGGTTCGCCCCGCCAACCTCGCTGCACGGGACGCCGCGCGCGATACGAGCAGCGGGACTTCTCGTTGCCGAGCCGCCGAATGGTCTGGCAACGGCGAGATCGACGCTGACGGCGTCGTCCGTGCCAGTGCGAACCTGAAGGACCACCGAAGCCCCAACCTCCACAGCTCCCCCCTGAAGGCGATATGCAGGGTCCCGCGAGTCGTGGCGAATCAGGAGCTCTTGCAGCTTCCCGTCACCCTGGACCTCTGCCGCCGGGTCGGTTGGATCGCCCGCCGGTCCGCAGCCAGAGGCGAGAAGGGCGATGGCGAGGGCGAGCGGAAGGGCTCGACGCCAAGGCGTAGCGGGCTCGGGTACGATCGTAGGCACCATGGAAGTGAACGGCATCCGCATCCCCACCATCATCGCCGAGAACAGTGCGGTGCGCTGTGATGGTTGCTCGGCGCAAATCCACGGCACGCCGTTTCGCATCAGCGTCCTCGACATCATTGCCACCGAGGTAGCCCCCTCATTCGGCGAGGCCTCGCCGCTCAATCCTGGTCCGTTCCAGTTCTGCGCAAACCCATCCTGCCCACTGCGCTGGATGACGGAACGTGGCTGGCTCTTCTGTCGGCGAAGCGGTGTGCGCGAAATCATGCGGCCAATCCGACTGCCAGCAGGTGCAGCTGCGGAGTTCGGTCTCTGCGACGGGCTGCACCACGATGCCCACGAGTTTCTGCCGGCGTAAGCCGGAGGTAGCGTGAACTCGCTGTTGCCAGCGGCGACGGCGCTCACCGCTCTCCTCTTTGCTGCGCTTCTCTTTGATCAATATCGAACCCGTCGTGGCACCTATCAATTGGCCTGGGGGATTGGCGCGCTTGCCTTTGCGTTTGCTGCTGGAGCCGAGGCCTTCGCCTCTATGGCGGGCTGGAGTGAGCCGATCTATCGACTCTGGTATCTCTTTGGCGCAGTCTGGACAGCTGCATGGCTTGGCGCTGGAACCATACTTTTGCTCGCGAAGACGCGGTTCGGGTACTGGTACGCACTCTGCCTCGCTCTCTCTGGTCTCTTTACGATTCTGGTTGCACGTCGACTGGAGGATCCTTCGGCGGGACCGACGGCACTCGTCTACTCGCTCGTTGCGTGGGGCGTGGCACTCACCATCGGCTGGCTCTCATATCTGGGCGATGCTCGTTGGACGCGCGTCGCACTGACCTTGACAGTGGGACTGAGTGCGCTCGCCGTACCACTGGTGATTACCGCCAACCTGCCGGCTCCCGGCTGGGCGATTGATCCAGCAACTGGCGCCCCAGTAGCGCTGCTCCTCCCGCCGGCGCTGCGTCTGCTCACGCCGATCCTGAATGTGAGTGGCGGCCTTGCGCTGTTGACTGGCGCACTCTTCTCGGTCTACGTCTTCATGCCGAAGCGACGAATCCTTCCCTATTCAAGCGATCCAGATCAACGCGGCGATGAACTCCTCTTCAATCTCGCCATTGCCCCAGTTGCGTTGACGGTGAACTTTGTTCGCAGCCTCCCCGACACATGGCGCGCCTGGCGCGCCGGCTCCTTGAATCGTCGGGTTCCCGCCACAGCACTCATCGCGTTAGGAGCATTTGTGCCCAGCCTGACCGATACCCTCAATCGCGCCGGCTCCACCGAGGGCTACCAGACTGGGAAGTTCATCGGCGCAGTCCTCCTCCTCTGTGGCTTCTTGGCGAGCGTCGAGAGGGTCAGCGAGGTGCAACTCCCGCTTGTAGGGCGGCCGATTCGTGTGCTCCTCCGGTGGGTTCGCCGCGAGGGGTGACTGGTATCCTGTGCACCAGCACCGCACGGAGGCCCAATGAAGATCCGCACCGCAGTTCTCCCGGTTGCCGGATGGGGCACCCGATTCCTCCCCGCGACGAAGGCCGTGCCGAAGGAGCTTCTGCCGATCGTTGACCGGCCAGCGATTCAATACGCAATTGAGGAGGCTGTCGCGTCAGGAATTGAACGCGTCATCCTGGTTACGAGCGAGCACAAGCGTGCCATTGAGGACCATTTCGATATCGCAGCCGACCTTGAGGCCATCCTTGAGGAACGAGGCGATATTGAACATCTACGGGCGGTGCGGGCCGTCGCCGACATGACGCACCTGGTGACGATCCGACAGAAGGAGCAGCTTGGCCTTGGGCACGCAGTGTTAATGGCGCGCGACGCTGTTGGTCACGAACCGTTCGCCGTGATGTTGCCCGACGATCTGATCTTCGGGGCAACCCCAGCACTCTCGGAGTTGATTCAGGCCTACGTTGATACCCAGGCGTCGGTCCTCGGCGTGATGCGAGTCCCCCCGGTCGAAACCCTGCGATACGGCATCGTTGACCCAGATGTCACGCTCCCCACCAGCGATGGGGGACGCACCATCCCCCTCCGCGGCGTCGTAGAGAAACCACGCGCGGCAGATGCCCCTTCCGATCTCGCCATAGTCGGTCGGTACATCCTTAGCCCGAAGATCTTCGAGCGATTGGAACAGACGCCCCACGGCCTCAATGGCGAGATCCAATTGACGGATGCGATCCACGCGCTGGCGCAAGAGCAACCGGTCGTTGCACGGCACTTCTCTGGTACGCGTTATGACGTGGGCTCACCTGAGGGATGGCTTCGCGCCAATCTGCATGTAGCGCTCGAACATCCTGTGTATGGCTCAGTGGTGCGCAGCGCAATCGCCACTGGAAGCGAACGCAACCAATGACGCCGACTGGCGGCGGAGAGAGAGGGCTAAAGCCAGGCGACGTTGTTGCTGGCCGATATCGTTTGCAAGAGTTGATCGGCGAAGGTGCGGCTGCACTCGTCTTCCGTGCGACAGACGAGGCACTCGGACGCGACGTCGCCGTGAAGGTTTTGCGTGCACCACTCGCGAGTTCGGAATCTGCAGCAAATCGCTTCCGTGCTGAGGGGCGTGCCGCTGCCATTGTGGCGCACCCGAACATAGTGGCGGTCTTTGATGTGGCACCTGACGGAGAATCTCCTGCGATCATCATGGAGTTTGTTGATGGCGAAGATCTCGCCTCAATGTTGCGGCGGGTTGGACCGCTCGTGCCACGTCGTGCCGCAGCGGTTGCGGCACAGGTCGCACGTGGGTTGGCGGCCGCTCACGTTCGCGGCATCATCCATCGAGACGTGTCGTCGCGAAACATTTTGATCAACCGAGATGGTCGGGCGCAGATCGCCGACTTTGGAATCGCTCAGGCAATGCACGAAGTCAGTCGCCCAGAGGGGGCAACGCGAGGCGGAGCTCGACCAGAGGGATCACTTGGCTACCTCGCGCCCGAGGTTCTCGCGGGCGGTCCACAAACCGCGTCATCGGATCTTTTTGGACTCGGCGTCGTGCTCTATGAACTTCTGACAGGGCATCGTCCGTTTGAGAACGTAGATCGCAGCGATGCAAACGAGCGACCAATTCAGCCGCCATCACCCCGCCAGGTGCGACCAGATATCTCGCCAGAACTTGAGGGGATCACCATGCGCTTGTTGGCTACACGGCCGAACGAGCGCTACGTCAACGCAACCGCCGCCGCCGATGCACTAGAGACCTACGTCGTGCATGCAAATCGCACCGCGGTGCCAGCGCGACCCGTTGGCCCTGCGGCGGGCGCTCCGCGAGCGCTTGCAGGAACGCGTGTCGCGCGCGTCGCGGCCGAGGTGGGCCCAGGGGAGCCAGAGATGCTCTCCGACCCGAACGATGTGGAGAGCGATTCGACATCCGACGGCGAAGACACCATGTCACTCCGTACGATGCTGCTTGCAATCGGCGGGGTGGCGCTCACGGCACTCCTCCTCGTCGGAGGGGTGATCTTGGCGCTCCGGATACTGGCGGCCGGTTCGGGCCCCGACAACAACGTGAAGGTGCCCAGCCTCACGACCCTAACCCTCGCCGAGGCGATCCCGATTGCCGAGGGGCTCGGGCTCCGGGTGCAGGTTGTTGAGCGGGTGACCACCTCTGATCAGCCGATTGACACCATCCTCTCCCAGTCACCAGGCAGTGACACGCTGGTGCCGCTCAACACCGTGATTGAAGTTCGCGTAGTTGCGGGCAGTGGCTTTGTCGTTGTCCCCGACATTCGCGGCCTACGGGAGGCCGATGCAATCGCCGCCCTAGCAACCGCGAAGCTGACTCGAGGGGCCACGTTTACCGAATACTCTGACGCTGTCCCAGCCGGCGAAGTGATCCAGCAGAACCCCCGCCCTGGGGTGCAGGTCGCAAATGGCACCGCAATTGACATCGTGGTGTCGCTTGGAGCCGAACCCTCGCCGAGCCCTTCGCCCAGTGCCAGTGGTGCCGAGTGGCCGCAGGTCCCAGATCTTCGTTGCTCAAGCGTGGCGGACGCGCAGGTCATCCTGACGGCGCTTGGCCTGTCGCTTGACGCAGTCTCAGCACTTCTTGATTCCACCAATCGAATCGACACCTTTACACCCGAGGCCGGAGTGTCGGTTGCGCCAGGAAGTGAGATCACGATCATCTCCAGCGTGCCAGCTGAGACTGCGATCAGCGGTTGCCCGTAGGGACCTAGGCTTCGAGGCCCTCCCAGAGCCCACCACTCGCCCAACTCAGGCGTGGGCGCTCTACGGGTGTCCCATCGACATTTCGCTCGCGCTGTGCCACGGCCTGCAGGGGAACCGGTGGTGTCCAGCACGCTTTCACGTCACTCTCTTCAACAATTCTGCGCCGCTTATCAATGCCGCAATACGACACCTTGCCGATGACGGAACGTCGCATATGTCGGCAGCTTCCACACGAAGCGGTAGGGGTCTTGCAGACCCAGCACCGACCTGACTCCTCTTGGATCGCGCTGCAGGTTGGACAGCGCCACGTGAGCACTGGCGCGGCACTCACGGCTCGGACATTGGCTGCTGGCGCGCCGCTTGAGTCAGTCACTGTCGCCGTGATCCGGAAATCACGGCGAGTGCTGAGGATGATCGTTCCCGGATTGAGGACGATAGAGATACGACCCACCGAAGCGCTCGTTGAAATCTCAACACTCTTTGATGTCTGATTTCCTGCACCATCTGTCGCAGTGATCGTCAAGACATTCGTGCCGTCGCGCAGGGCGATGGCGATGCTGAAGGCTCCCTTTGTTGACGATCGTCCACTCTCAATCGTTCCGGTCGTCTCGTTTCGAACCTGCACGTCAATATCTTTGTCCGTCTTCCCTGTGACAGATACGGAATCACCGCTCAAGATATCTCCAGGTTTCGGACTCGTGATCGAAAGCGCGGGCGGTGAGGTGTCGCGCACAACAGTGACTGGATTGGATCGATTTCCTTCGACACCGTTGACCACCACGACTGCCTCGATCACATTGGATCCTGCCGCGAGTGGGATCTGCGCGATCTCAAATCCTGCAGTTTTGGGCATCGCAACCTCAGCTCCCGTAATGACAGATCCGTCGTCACGTGTGATTAGGATTCGGATGAGCGCATCGCTCGTCGCGAGCAGGTCTTGCGGCAGACTCCCGCTCAGCGTCATTGTCGACGCAGCGGTAATTGGGTCACTCGGCTCGTTCAAGGTTGGTCGCCCTGGTTCAAGTGATGGGGGTGGTGGCGTTGGTGATCCACCACTCCCAATTGAGGTGATAAATGGGAGTGCGATCGCAGCGAGTCCAATCGCCCCAACAATGACGGCGAGCGTGATCACAGTGGAGATGGCAGCGGTGATGCTACTACCAATGGAGCGCGAGCCCCGTTGCGATCGCTGCGAGGAAGAGTCAACTCGATAGGGGGGCGTATACCCCTCGGAGCGGCCACTCGGACCGCGCCGCGGGGGCGTTGTACCCGATCTACGGAAGAGTCCCATGACACGATTCTCGCACGCACCGCGTTGAGACCGCTACGCTCCAACGATGCCTGAACTGCCGAGTGACCCCGAGCTGATTCGTGAGATGCGCGAGCGTGTGGCGCATGCTCGCCGCGAGGTCGTGGTTGCGATCGCTGAAGGGCGCGGCACTGACGCCTGGCGCGCGGCGCAGATCGCCCTGGAGTCTCGCGGACGCTTTGGCATTCGGATGGGGTTGGAGCGTTCGACCGCTCTCCTCGCTGCGCTCGGATCACCTGAGGAGCGCGTTCGTGGCGCCCTCGTTGCTGGGACCAATGGAAAGGGGAGTGTGGTCGCCCTGGTATCGGCGGCCCTTCGCGCCGCCGGTGTGCGTCATGCCACTACACCGAAACCACACCTGGTTAGCTATCGAGAGCGTGTGCAGATTGATGGGCGACCGCTACCTCCACTCCCGTTTGCCCAATCAGTCGCACGCGCCCTTGATGCAGCGGATCAGATTGAGGCGCGAGTCGGGCCCGCGACCGAGTTTGAACTCCTTGTTGGTGCCGTATTTGACGCGCTACGAGAAAAGGAGATCAACACAGCGATCGTTGAGGTTGGGCTAGGCGGTCGACTTGATGCGACCCACGCCTGGGATGGCGGAGTCGCCGTGGTGACAAACGTGGGGCTGGATCATCAGCAGTATTTGGGAGACACCATAGAAGCGATCGCCAACGAGAAGGCGGCGATCATCATGCGAGGTAACCACGCAGTCACGGGCGCGAGCGAACGCGGTGGTGCACTTGATGTCATCCGACACCATGCACAGCGGGCTGGCGCACCACTGACCATTGCACATGCTGGAGTGACTCGCTCGCTCGGGCGATCGGGCATTGAGGTCGAGCTCGAGGGGCGTGGCCGAGTCCATGTCGGTCTGCTGGGACGCCATCAAGGGGCAAATGCGGCGGTTGCTGCAGCAACCCTGGATGCGCTCGGCAAGGCTGGGATCGTCTCAGTGAACGATGAGCAGTTGCGCCACGGCTTCGCCACAGCACGGTGGGCCGGTCGGCTGGAATTGATACCTGGTGCCCTTGGCAGTGGCGATGAACGCGATCTACTTCTTGACGGTGCACACAACGAAGATGGTGCAGCCGCACTTGCTGCATCGCTGGGAGACCTTGCGCCAGAGTTGCGTGGTTCCAATGGAACCCACGCCGCCCCGCTCGTGCTGATCTTGGCGGTTATGGCCGACAAGTCCGTGGCAGAACTCTGCACCGCACTTGCTGCCGCGCCAGAGTTGCGCACGGCACAGGTGATCTGCACAAGTGTTGGTGATGTTCGGTCGCTTGCCCCCGAGCAGCTTGTTGCACAGGTGCGTACTGCTGGTTTGGGCGCTTCGGTTTGCAGCGCCGCAGATCCCCTCGAAGCCCTGATGATCGCTGCGCAACAAAATGGACCAATCATCGTTGCTGGATCGCTCTATCTCGTCGGTGCGATTCGCAGTGAGTTGATGCGTCGCGGCACGCTTCCCGATGACGGTAGTCGCGACGACGTGGCAGGATCATCCATATGAACGAACGTTACGCTCGACGCGAATCGGTGAGCCACTCGTACGGGCCTCTCCCTGCAACTCCGGTTGGTCCGCTGCTCGTTGCTGAGTCCACTCGACCTGGGCACACAGAGGTGTCTGTTGCTGATGAGATGGCACGTCTGATCCCAGCCATTGAGAGACTTCGTCGAGTGCTACCCGAGTTGGCACTCAGTGCTGATACTCAGAAGGTTGAGGTGGCCGCCGCAGCCCTGGATGCTGGAGCACACATGCTCAACGATATCTGGGGGACCCGAGCCGACGACTCGATGCTGCGCTTGGCTGCAGAGCGCGGCGTACCGATCGTGGTGATGCATAACCGTACCGCTGTCGCGACGGGCGAACACGCAGCCGCCTTTGCTGATGAGTTCCTCGAAGAGATGGCGGCGGTTGCTGCCAGGGGGCGCGCCCTTGGGATCCCGCCAGAGCGGCTCATCCTCGACCCTGGCTTCGGCTTCGGGAAGGGCCCAGCCCAGAACCTCGTCACGCTGCGTCTCCTCGGTGCACTCAGGGATCTGGGTCACCCGGTCCTCCTGGGCACGAGTCGCAAGTCCACCCTCGGTCGGATCATCGATGGGGCGCCAGCGGATCGACTCGCCGCGACGATAGCGACGAGCGCGCTGGGTGCCATCGCTGGGGCAGACATTGTGCGTGTGCACGACGTTCTCGAGAACCGAGATGCCGTGCGCGTGATCGACGCGACGCTGCGCGCGACGGGTGACCAGCCCGACGAGGAGATTGGCCCCAACCCAAACCGGGCTGATCGTCCGCCACGCCCACATCAACGCGACCGCATCACGGTGCGAAACGTGCGATTTGATGCCGCTCACGGAGTCTATCCAGAGGAGCATCTCAAGCCACAGCCGTTCTTCGTTGATGTGGAGGTTGACGCCGACCTTGCTCCAGCGGGGCGAGGAGACGCACTGGCAGCTTCCGTGGACTACAGCGAATTAGTTCGTATCGCCGTTGAACGCGTCGGCACCGGTGGCCACGCGGACCTGATTGAGTCGCTAGCAGAGCGTATCGCGGACGGTGCGCTAGAGGTTGTGAGAGGGAGCGGCGCACGCGTGTACGAGATCAGAGTTCGTGTGCGGAAGCCACTCGCAGCCGTTGCTGCGGCAATTGATTGGGCTGGCGTTGAGGTGGTGCGAACGCCGTAGTCAAAAACGAACTACGACCTACTCCGTCGGTCGGACGCCAAGCACCACGACGATGGAAAGCTTCTCAGCGCCGCGCAGCACGGTCAGGGTGATTGAGGTTCCCGGTGCGTACTGCACTAAGAGGTCTTGCAGAGGATGACCCTCATCAATCTGGGTGTCGTTGACCTGTACGATGATGTCGCCGTCTTCAAGGCCCGCCGACTCCGCCGGACTTCCAGGAATAATGGGTGACGTCGTTCCATCACCAACAATCCAAGCACCAGCGCTCACAGGGAGGTTGTTCTCTTTGGCGAGGCGCAGATCAATCGTGGAGTATCGGACGCCAATCCACGGGCGCGAAAGTGGCGTTCCCGCCAATGCTTGCTCCAGGATCGGACGAGCGATGTCTATCGGAATCGCGAAACCAATGCCAGAGCCTTCGGTAGAAATTGCTGTGTTGATACCGATGACAGCGCCGCTGCTATCAACGAGCGCGCCACCTGAATTGCCTGGGTTAATCGCCGCATCCGTTTGGATCAGCCCGTGGATTGATCCACTTTCGGTGGTGATATCACGGCCGAGAGCAGAGACGATTCCTGCAGTTACCGAGTTGGTGTAGACGCCAAGTGGTGAGCCGATTGCGATGGCAGTTTGCCCAACCTTGATCCCTCCGGATCGTCCGAGCGTGGCGGTGGGGAGTCCAGCTGCGTCAATCTTTACGATCGCCAGATCGGTCAGTGTGTCAATGCCGTAAACCGTTCCTGCAAAGTCACGACCGTCTTTCAGGTGAACCAATATGTCTGTTGCATCTGCGACCACATGTTTGTTCGTGACGATCCAACCGTCTGCCGAATAGATCACGCCAGAGCCGATGGCATCGCCAGCGGCGGTCGTGATCTCAAGTGTGACGATTGCGGGCGAGACACGTTCCGCCACGGCGACGATCGCCGACTGCTCGGAGACGAGCGTCTGACGGATTTGTGTCGTGATATCAGCGCCTGAAAAGCCATCAAGGAGCAGGATTGTGGCCGCAGCACCTCCCCCAGCTCCAAAGAGGAGCGAGAGCGACAACATTCCGATGACGGCACCACGACTGAGCGAGCCGGTCCCCGCACGCAGTGAGTTCCGTGCCGCTTGAAGCGGACCACTCTCTCGGGGCAGAAACGATGCGGGGTTGGCGGCTGGCTCTGGCTCAAAGCGTAACGGGGCCCGCCGTCGGGCTGGGGCCTTCGCCCCCTTCTTCGCCGTAGCCGTTGTGCGCTTCGCCTTGTCAGCCACCTGGGTTCTCCTTCGGTTCATCCGGGTTCGTAGGTGCCGCGCTCACTTGGGTGGGCGTCTCGCTCACCGTAGAGGATGGAGGGTCTGCACGTAGAACTCGGCGTAGGCGGAGTGAAGTTTTCGCAACCTCGCCGAGGAGTGCTGCTGCTCGTCGGCCGAAGCTGACGAGGGTCGCTGGGCCAGGGGGAGTGGGCGATGGATCCGGCACCTCTTCACCGAGCGCCTCGGGATCGGCGGGGAAGGTCAGGGCGAAACTCGTCCCTTCGCCAGGCAGGCTTTCGACCACAATGCGGCCCGCGTGCAGGTCGACGATTGATTTCACGATCGCGAGGCCAAGGCCCGACCCGGTGGCCCGCGCCGCACGATTGGCAGCGGCGAGGCCCTCGGTACCGCGGTAGAAGCGATCAAAGATTCGCGGCAACTCCTCAGAAGAGATGCCAACGCCAGTGTCGCGAACCGTCACTGTGGCGGCACCCGTCGAGAGGAGTTGGATTGAGACGACGACGTTCCCTCCGCGCGGGGTGAATTTGAGGGCGTTCGCAACAAGGTTCGCAACCGCCTGTCCTACAAGCGCAGGATCGTGACGAACAAGAACTTTTCGCGTTGGCAATCGCTCATCAACGGCTACACCTGCTCGTCGGGCGCCCGCCGCCGCCTGCTCCACTGCCGCACGTACGCTCCCGCGCATGTCAGTCACCACAAAGGCTGGACGAGCGATTCCCGCATCAAACCGGGAGAGCTCCAAAATGTTGGACGTCAGAGCGTCCATTCGTTCGAGTTGGCGGCTCGACTCTACGAAGAGCTTCTTTCGCGTTGCCTCATCGGTGGAAGGATCTTGGAGCAGGTCAACAAATGCGCGCAGTGCGGCGAGTGGGGTTCGGAGTTCGTGGGAAACATCAGCAAGGTGCTCCTGGCCCAGATCGCGTTCTCGACGAAGGGCCTTCATTGACCCCTCGAGTCGGTCGGCCATGAGGTTGAACTTCGTGAGGAGTGCCACCATCTCATCGTTTGCGGCAACGTCAATGCCAGTCGGGACACGTGCGGAAAGGTTCCCCTCGCTGATCGCCGTGGCGGTTTCGGAGAGGAGTTGTACCGGTTTCGCAAAACGAGCCGCTGCAATTGCCGAAATGATGATCGCAACGATCATTGCAACGATTCCTACAAAGGTGATCGTCCCTGTGATTCCTGCGATGCGCCATTCGCGGGTGGTGAGCGGAGAGATCAGCGTGACTTCAATTGCAACTGAGGATGGTGCGCCACCAATCAGCTCGACACTGGGCTCTAGTTGAATGGAATCTCGAGCCTCATCTGCGGCCAGTACCGCACTGTCAGAGCTGATGAGGAACTCGGAATCTGCCGCAGGAGAGAAGTGTTCCGTATCGGGGTTCAAGGTTCCAAATCGCACGAGAACATCAGCACGAGCAATCTCCAAAGCGAGTTGCTGAAGTTCAGGGTCCTGCAGCAAGAATCGCTCGCGCACCTTGACATTAAGTTTCCCTTTGCTATCAATGATTTGCTTGTTCCCTGCCACACTTTGAGCGAGGCTCCGCACGCTGCTCAAGACTGCGGATGCACGGGCCGATTGCGCGGCACGCTCCTGAATCTCGAATTCTTGTGCGGCGCGATCAACGACGAGGAAACCAGAGATGGCGAGTGCAATCGCTACGATGCCAAGAAAGGCGATCGTTAGGCGAGCGCGAAGTCCTCTGGGCGGTATGCCGTACAGGGAGTCAAGCTGCGGGCTCAGGCGCCACCCCGTTCACCACGCTCACTTCGGTCGGAGAAGCTGTATCCAACGCCACGTACAGTCAACACAAAACGTGGCTTGGCGGGGTTCGGTTCAACTTTGTCGCGCAGGTGGCTCACATGAACGTTGATCGTCTTCTCGTCTCCCGCGATCGCTGCGTCGTAGTCGCGGACTCGTTCAAGGAGATCGCGGCGAGCGAATACACGTCCAGGCTTCTCGGCAAGGATGCGCAAGATCTCAAATTCGGTTGGGGTCAGAGGGATGCGCGAGCCGCCCCGCGTAACCTTGCGGCGTTCTAGGTCGATGACCAGGTCCTCAGCACGGATCACGCGACCACCCATTGCGTCAGCGAGATCGCCGTAGGCGCGGCGCAGTTGCGACTTCACCCGAGTGAGCAGTTCGCGAACGCGGAATGGCTTCGTCATGTAGTCGTCCGCACCGAGCTCCAAGCCGAGGATCGTGTCGACCTCCTCATCTCGAGCGGTCAGGATGATCACCGGCGCCTTGGATCCTCCGGCTCGCAAACGGCGCAGGAGTTCGAAACCGTCAATCCCGGGGAGTCGAACATCAAGGATGAGCAGGTCTGGCGCCTGTTTCATCCCGATCTCGAGGCCCTTGTCGCCCGTGGCGGCCATCAGCGGCAGGTAGCCCTCGCCCTTCAGCGCCACCTCGAGGGCGAGCGCGACGGCCGGATCGTCTTCTACAACAAGGATCGTGGCTGACATGCGCCGATGCTACACCCCTGACGGGGCTATCCTTCGCCTCACATGAGCACGCCAAGCGCCCCCCAGGTCATCAACGGCAACCTAACGCCCGCCGCCACCCTCGCGGTCAAGGAGCGTGGGAAGGCCCTCCTGAGCCGCCCGACCCTCAACAAGGACACAGCCTTCAGCCGCGAGGAGCGACGCCTCCTTGGCCTTGATGGACTCCTCCCCGCCTCCATCCTGACGCTGGACGAGCAGGTTGCGGTGGAGCTGGTCAAGATCCGCCGCAAGCAGGATCCACTAGAGCGCTACATCGGCCTCGCCGCACTTCAAGACCGTAATGAGACGCTCTTCTATCGACTGCTCGTAGAGAATGTCGAAGAGTTCCTCCCTATCGTCTACACACCCACCGTTGGTGAGGCCTGCAAGCGCTGGAGTCAGATCTGGCGTCGAGCCCGCGGCGCATGGATCACGCCAGAAGATGCACAACGCATCCCCGAACTGCTGCGCAACGCATCTGGCGGTTCAGAGATTCGACTCATCGTTGTTACGGACAACGAGCGAATCCTTGGACTCGGCGATCTTGGCGTGGGCGGCATGGGCATTCCGATCGGGAAGCTTTCGCTTTACACGGCCGCCGCGGGAATCCAACCATCGTGGGCGCTCCCCGTGTCGCTTGATGTTGGGTCTGACAACCGAGAGCTGACCGCTGACCCGAACTACCTCGGACGTCGTACACCGCGACTTCGTGGCGCAGAATATGACGCATTCATTGAATCATTCGTGCGCGGCGTGCAGACGGCGTTTCCCGGATGCGTCATTCAATGGGAAGACTTCAAGCAGCAGAACGCCATTCGCATCCTTGAACGGTACCGAGGCTCCGTTCCGTCATTCAACGATGACATCCAAGGCACTGGCGCCGTTGCACTCGCTGGCATCATTGCTGCGATCGTTGCGGGAGGCGGGTCAGGAAGTGGCACACTCAATGATCAGCGATTCCTCTTTTACGGGGCCGGTGCAGCAACACTCGGCATCGCGCGGCTCTTGCGTCACACCCTTGCTGCGGTCGGCGTGCAGGGAACTGCGCTGGAGAGTGCGATCATCGCTCTCGACTCCAAAGGTGTCGTGCACGATGGTCGATCGGAACTTGGCGACGGCAAGAGTGAGCTTGCACTCTCGAGCGATGCCGTCTCTGCTTTGGGAATCGGCAATTTGCTGAACGCTGGGCTGACGGAGGTGATCACACAGATCAAACCAACCGTCTTGATCGGCACAAGTGGCCAGACTGATGCGTTCACGGAACATGCAATCCGTGCCATGGCGATGAGTGCCCGAGCACCGCTGATCTGGCCGCTCTCTAATCCGACCTCGTGCGCAGAGGCAACGCCAAGCGACATCCTTGCCTGGAGTGATGGCCGTGCAATCGTTGCAACCGGCTCACCCTTTGACCCCGTCGTTGTAGCCGGGATCAGCCGAACGATCAGCCAGGCGAACAACGTCTATATCTTCCCTGGAGTTGGCCTTGCCGCCATCGCAGGGAGACTCAAGTCCATTCCAGACGAGGCCTTCATCGTTGCGGCGCAACGCTTGGCGCAACTCACGGCAGAGAGCCGACCGGCAGGCGGAGCGCTCTACCCACCACTCGCGGACCTTCGATCCATTAGTCGGGCAATCGCCATCGGGGTGATTGAGGCTGGGGCGGCGGCGGGTTGGGCGAACGCAGCGGATGGGGTGCGCGCGGCCGAACTCGTTGATGGGGCGATGTGGAGCCCAACCTACCGCACGTACGTTCCCGCCTAAACTACCGAGAGCGAAAGGGGGAGTCATGCGAATTGGGGTGTTGCGCGAAACCGTTCCGGGTGAGCGACGCGTTGCCCTCGTTCCCGATGCCATCACCAAGCTTGTTGCCGCTGGCCATCAGATCACCGTGCAGCATGGCGCTGGCGAGGCCGCTGGATTCCTTGACGCCGCCTATGAGCGCGCCGGTGCAACGCTCGTTAAGGATGCGGCCGCGCTCTGCGCTGGCAACCCCGAAATCATCGTTAAGGTACGGAAGCCGAGCAGCGCTGAGGCGGCTCTCCTGCCAAAGGGATCGGTGCTGGTCGCGCTCCTGACCCCAGGAGCCAATGAGGATCTACTCCCGCTCCTGAAGGAGCGCGGCCTGACCGCTCTCGCGTTGGAGTTGGTGCCGCGCATCAGCCGCGCACAGTCTATGGACGTCCTCTCGTCGCAGAGCGGCGTGGCCGGCTACAAGGCGGTGCTATTGGGTGCAAGCGCACTCGACAAGTTCTTGCCGATGTTGACCACGGCGGCGGGCAGCATCGCCCCAGCCAAGGCGTTCATCCTCGGCGCCGGCGTCGCTGGCCTTCAGGCGATTGCGACCGCGCGTCGCCTCGGCGCCGTGGTGAGCGCTTTCGATGTGCGCTCCGCCGCGGGCGAGCAGGTGCGATCACTCGGGGCGCAATTCGTTGAGCCGGCGGCAAAGGCCGAGGGGACGGGCGGCTATGCGCGTGCGCAGACCGACGACGAGGCGGCCCAGAATGCCGCGATCATCGCCGACCACATCAAGGGTCAAGATCTTGTTGTGACGACAGCGTTGATCCCTGGTCGAAAGGCGCCGATCCTTGTGACGGATGCGATGCTAGCCAGCATGCGCCCAGGCTCCGTTGTCCTTGACCTCGCAGCCGAATCAGGCGGCAACGTCGAGGGATCTGTCGCCGGCGAGAGCCTCGTGCGCAACGGGGTACAACTCATCGGCGTCGCGAACATTGCCGCCTCCGTGCCGCTGCATGCCAGCCAGATGTTCTCAACGAACGTTCGCACGCTCTTGACGCATCTCAGCGGCGAGGGTGGCGCACTCACCATTAACGCCGCAGATGAGATCACTGGACCGATGCTGCTTCTCCACAATGGCGCCGCACCGGTGAAGGCATCATGACCGCGATATTCACTCGCCGGCGCTGAGCGTCCGCTCTTCATCAACATCATGGGAGCGGTGGCGGTCGCCGCGGCCACAGTAAATGTTGTTGGTGGCTTCGTGATCACTGACCGTATGCTCAAGATGTTCAAGAAAACGGAGGGGCCGAAGTGATCGATCAGCAGATCGGCGCCCTCTTTGTGCAGATCGCCTACATCGGTGCCTCTGCGGCTTTCATCCTCGGGCTTCGCGGTCTTACCAAGCCCGACACCGCTCGTCGCGGCATGCAGCTCGCGGCGCTAGGGATGCTTCTGGCCATTGTCGGCACCCTGTTGAATCACGAGATCGTCACCTATCAATTCATCATCATCGGGCTTGTCGTAGGTAGCGCAGTTGGCCTGCCGATGGGGCTGTTAGTGCCGATGACTGCAATGCCGCAGCGCATCGCCGTCAGCCATATGTTTGGAGCCCTCGCGGTGACGCTCGTTGGGATCGCGGAGTTCTTGCACTATCGCGATAGCGCTGGTGGCCCTGGAGTTGTGAAGATGATTGCTCTCGGATTTGAGACGCTCTTTGGTGCCCTCACGATTACAGGATCATTTATGGCGTTCGGCAAGTTGCAAGGATTTGTCACTGGCCGTCCGGTCACCTTCCCTGGCCAGAAGCTCATTAACGCCGCAGTATTCCTGGCGGCTGTTGGCCTCTACGTGACACTCGTCATCACTCAGTCGGGTGGTGCAGCGGGAGATGCGGGGCTGGTCATGTTCGCCGCGATGACGGTACTCGCCCTCATCATCGGCGTCACACTCGTCCTGCCGATCGGCGGCGCAGACATGCCCGTCGTCGTCTCGCTCCTGAACTCCTATGCCGGCCTTGCGGCGAGCGCGACAGGATTTGCCATCGGCAACAACATTCTTATCGTGGCTGGCGCACTCGACGGCGCAAGCGGGTTCATCCTCTCTATCCTTATGTCAAAGGCGATGAATCGCTCGTTCGCGAACGTGCTCTTCGGTGCATTTGGCGGAGAGAAGGCCGCGGCATCGACCAAGAGTGCTGAGGGTCTCACGACTCGCAGCATCTCCGCTGAAGACGCCGCGATGCGTATTGGGTACGCCCGCAATGTCATCATCGTTCCAGGTTACGGAATGGCCGTGGCGCAAGCGCAGCATGCGGTTCGCGAGCTTGCGGAGTTGGTTGAGAAGCGTGGGGGTCGTGTGCGCTTTGCGATCCACCCAGTTGCCGGTCGCATGCCTGGCCACATGAACGTGCTGTTGGCCGAGGCGAACGTACCGTACGACCACCTCTTCGACCTTGATGAGATCAACGAAGAGTTCCAGGCGTGCGATGTCGCCCTCGTACTCGGCGCAAATGACGTGACCAATCCGGCGGCGAAGAGTGACCCTGGTTCGCCGATCTATGGCATGCCGATCCTTAACGTTCAAGATGCCGAACAGGTAATCGTTGTGAAGCGCGGCATGGCTACCGGCTTCGCGGGTATCGAGAACGAACTCTTCTACCTCGATAAGACATCCATGCTCTTCGGCGATGCCAAGAGCGTGCTCGCCCAGGTGGTGACCGAGGTGAAGGGGCTCTAGTGGGGGTGCAGCTGAACCCTTTTGCCCGAGCGGTGAGCGGTGTTGCCCTGGCGGCAACCGCCTTCTTTACCGTTGCTGCGTTCCAGACACTGCCCGCCGATGCTGTCCTCGCGATCCACTGGAACATCGACGGGATCGCCGACGGCTTCGCTGGTCGTGAGGCGCTCCTGATCGTGCCGATGACCGCAGCGCTGGTCGGTGGACTTCTCTGGCTCGCCCTCCGCTACGACCCAAAGCGAGCGAACCTCGCCCGAAGCTCCGAAGCCATCGGGAACGTGGTCGTCGCGCTCTCGCTGCTGGTTGCCGTGGTGCAGTCAGCAATCATCAACTCAGGCTTTGGTGAATCTGCGCGGCTCGATCGGGCAATCCCCGTTGTGGCTGGCACGTTGTTTGCGATCCTTGGGTACGCGATGCCGCACATCCGCCAGAACTACACCATTGGCGTGCGATTACCATGGACCATTGAGAGCGAAGCTGCGTGGGATGCCTCCCATCGCTTTATTGGCGGGGCGTGGATTCTTACTGGTGTCACAACAACAATCCTCGGCATCCTCGCCTTCATCGAGTTGGCCGTCGTAACGCTGCTGCTCGGTTTGGCGTTGAGCGTTGCCGGAACGATCTTCGTTGCCTATCGAGTATGGAGCCGTCAATCAGCATCGACACGTACATCACGCCGCCGGTGACGACGGTCACCCTCCCATCTCCGGAGGAGCTCGCTGCCGCCTCGTCGGTGTTCACCTTCGCTCTGGTCGGGATAAGTGCTGTGGTCGCTGGCAGCGCAGTCGCGGCCGCGCTCTGGGCGCGCTCCCTCAACGCGTGGGCACTTGGCGGCGTCTCATTCGTTCTCAGTCAAACGGCACAAGTAGCGACGCTCTTCCTCCTCGGCCCACTAGTTGGCGCATTGGTGAACGCACCGCTCCAAGAGTTCAGCCGCACGCTCATTCTCACCACTGCTGCCCGACGCGTACGGGGTGAACCGGCGGGTGCAGCATTTGGATTAGGTCATGGCGCAATTGACATCCTGACTAGTGCTCTGCTTCCAACGCTCTCTGCGGTCGTAATCCTTGGGGGTATTCGCGATGGGGGCATCTTCATTGGCCTCGCGCCAGAGGTGACGGAGAGAGTCAACGCCGTTGGAGTCTATCTAGCCAGCCAAGGGATTATCTCTGCGGCACTCCTGATCGTTCAGGTGTCGTTGATGCTGGCGGTCCACGTCATGCTCACCCTTCTTGTCCTTCGAGTCGTAGCGCGGGGCGGTGAGCGACGAGAGATCGTGCGAGGTGTCCTTCTCCCGACGGCCATCCACCTTCCAGTTGCCGTGGTGCGGGTCCTCTTCCCGTCAGTGACGACCCCAGTGCTGCTCGTCGCCCTAGTCGGTGCTGTGATAGTTTACCGGCGCGGCACGAACGCTATGACGGAGACGCCGCCGACTCAGTAGGTGATGGCGTCGGTGATTCGGACGGTGATTCGGTAGGCGATTCCGTCGGTGACTCCGTAGGCGATTCACTTGGGCTTGGAAGCACATACCCATCTGGCGGAACCAACGAGCTGCATGATGGTCCGATCACCCGTTCCCCACCGTTTTGACGATTCCAGAAGAAGATGCGTGGAACCTGCCCACTACAAACAATCTCATAGGCGAGGTCCTTACCAACGAAGCGCCAGTGCCACGCCTCTGCCCCATAGCAACTCAAGGCGATATTTGCGGCTCCCGCAGGGTACGATCGCACGAATCCAAACCTATAGGCATTGGCCTCGAGCCAAAGTGCGGTGGCGGACGTTGGAAATTTAGGGTTGCTCCACGAAACGCCAGTCAGGCTGCCAAGGTCAACGGTTGTTCCAAGTTGGTGCTCAGAGTGCCCTGGAACCGCACTGTATTTTCGGGCCTGCTGCAGCCCTGATTTCGCGACCCATTTCGCAAAGGTCGCCACCTGTGTTGAGTACGAGCGATATGCCGAGAGGATCTTGAGGTTGATCTTCTGCAGCTTTGCCTCGGCAAACATCGCGCTGAGAGCTTCGGCAGCTTCTCGTTTGAGGAGATAACCGCCCTTGACGTTGATGACACCGCGCCACGTCACCGCGATCAGGCCCGTTGGACGATATTTCGCGGGGAGGCGATACATCGGATCGAGCAGCGTGGTTGCCCACTGGTTGGTTCGCCAATTCATGGTGGTGACCGCCCCTTGGATGCCGATTGAGGTGCGGCTAAAGATGATCTTGCGCTTATTGATCTCGGAGCATGGGGTGATCGGCAAGACCTCGACCGTTCGAGGGACCACCCCGACCGCGGCCACGCCACCCCCCGGTAGGGCTGCCCCGAGGGCTGATGCCCCAAGGATGAGCGCGACAAGGGGGGCGGCACGGCGCAGGGGTTGGTGCTGTCGTGCTCGATTCATGGGCATAGTTTGGCGCATTCCCATCTTCAACAAAGGAGCGGCTAATGCTCGGGGGGCACCATGGGGAAGAACGAGGCAGATGTCCTCGGAGAGTTGGAAGGAGCCAGATATGGCACGGAAGGTGAAGCTTGCCCCGACTGAGAAGTCGGCGCCGAACGCCACTCAGGTGGTGGCACCATCTCGATTCAGCAGCATCCGCAAGAACATCCCGACCATTGTTGGAGCCGTTGCCCTCGTCGCTGCAGGCGCGCTCGCAGGTGGTGTCTTGGCACGTGGCGGGTTTGACGGGCGCGATGGGCGTCACGCTGGGCCCGGCATGGAGGCGCGAATGGATCGCCATGGCGATCACCGCGGCGATATGGAAGGTCCAGGCGGCCATCGCGACGGCGACGAGCAAACGGGAGCCGGTGGCCCTCAGATGGGGGCTGATCTTTCGGGCACTGTGGTCAGCGCCACAGCAACCCAGCTAACCATCACCCGAGCTGATGGCACGACACAGTCCGTCGCCCTCGACGCGGAGAGCCAATACTTCTCGCAGACAACGGCGACAGCAGCCGATGTAACTGTTGGCTCTTATGTACTCGTCGAAGTCAGTGCGCCGAACGGCACGGGCGCTGCGGAAGCATCTGGCATCGCCGTTCTAGCCAACGGCCTCACCGACGCACACGTTCACCTTGGGCGACCTGCAAAGGTCACGGCGGTCAACGGCAGCGAGCTAACCCTTGAGTCGCTAACACCTCGCGGTGTCGTCACCACAACGGTGACGATCGGTGCGCAGACTGCGATCAGCACGATCGCGACGGCGTCGGTTTCCGATCTGGCATCGGGAAGCACCGTGGTTGTTGATCTCGGACGTGACTCACTCGCGGCGAAATCGGTGCTGATCGTCAAGTAGTCAGCCCGCTCACTCTCGTAACGCGCCGCTGGTGGTCCTCCTGCCAGCGGCGCTTCTCTGTCTAGAGGGGAGCGACCAAATTCAGCGCTTGCGAGCTGGACGCGACCGAGCTCCTTTACGGCTAGCGCGATTAGTTCGCAACAGTGAGGCAACGATTGCCAGCGCCAAGATTGAGAGCACCACAATCAGGCTCACGAGTGGTGGCACCTTCCAATCGTGATTGATGGCTGGAAGGATCATCTTGACCCCAATCCACATCAATACAAATGCAAGTCCTGCGCTGAGATAGTGGAAACGATCCTTTGCATCTGCAAGAAGGAAATAGAGATTGCGGAGGCCCAAGATGGCAAACGCATTTGATGTGAAAACGATAAATGGATCAAGCGTGATCCCAAAGATAGCCGGAATGCTATCGACAGCAAAGACAAGATCGATGATGCCGATGACCGCGATGGTGAGGAAGATCGGAGTGAAGACGCGCCGGCCCGCCTTGATGATCCAGAATCGCTCTTCGTTGTAATCATTGGTCACGTGGATGAATCGTCGAGCAAGCTTGATTGCTGACGGCTCACCCTCGTTTGCGTGTCCGCCGCTACGGAGCATCTGAACTCCGGTGAAGAGCAGGAATGCTCCAAAGAACCAGATGATCCATTCAAAGCGCTCAATGAGCGCAGCGCCGATAAGAATCATGACGCCGCGCAACAGAAGCGCCAGGAGAATGCCCCACATAAGCGCGAGCTGCTGAAGTTTCTTCGGTGTCTTTAGCGCCGCGAAGATCAGTGTAAAGACGAAGATGTTGTCAACCGAAAGTGACTTCTCTACGAGGTAGCC
>RGCW01000051.1 GCA_009919005.1 Candidatus Aquidulcis sp.
ATCGCCATCGGATCTCATGAACTTCTGCTCGGCGAATTGCTCGTGTGGCACGAACACCTCAAAGCCCTCCGCGCGCAGTCGCGCAGCGATCGAATCAAGGAAGCTGCGCTCTGCGTCCGAAAAGAGTGGGCCGGCGAGATAAATGTTCATTCCGTTACGCCACGCAATCGCCGCAGTGCGGCATTAATCGCTTCATCAACACTCCAAGTTATCTCTCCAACGGATTCAATCGCGCCAGCAACGAATAAGTTAATGCCGTCACCAGGGGCTAGGCCCCGGCGTCTAAGCATTCGAAGATCGGTGCATACGGCGACAATCCCTCGGTACCGATTTGGTTCTCGTCGGCAGAGCTGAGAAAAGATGCCGATTTCAACCGAGGTTCCGTCATCAACTTGCGTTCCATCCAACCAGGCGAGCAGTAGGTCAGCCCCCTCAATGCCGGCGAGATCGGTGGTGAAAACACGCTGCGCGTCAAGCCCCTCCAGTTCCACATACTGCTCATGGGGAACGAAGACGTCAACGCCGTTAGCTCGCAGGCGTGCAGCAATGTGGGACAGCGTCCCGCGCTCACCATCGTTAAAGAGCGGTCCAGCGAGGTATACCTTCATGAGCGGAGTATCGTCTCTGCAAGTCGGTCGTTGTATCGGCGTTGCGCGCTCCCACTACACTGAGCGTATGGCGGGTTCGCCATGAGATCAGCAAGGAGGTTCTGATGAACGACGAGCAGAAGGTCAAGATCACCATCAAGGACAACGGCTCCCTCCGCGTTGAGGTCGTAGCCACGCCGCTAGGGGCGGCCGAGGTCTGCGCGTCCGCGCACCATCGCCGCGACGGGCAGTGCGATGAGCGCCGCTCCAAGGATTCCGAGCGCCGTGTAGCTCGCCGCGGAAACAACGATTCCGGAGCTGAGGGCCGCAGCGGCGGCCGAACTCCAGATCATGGCGTCGGTTGCCCCTTGAAGTGTCGTGCGCTCCGCACCGCTGAGGCCCTCGGTAAGAAGTGCCGAGCCAGCGACAAAGCCAAAATTCCAACCAACGCCCAAGAGGAAGAGTGCAGCGAAGAGCAGCACTCCGCCATCGGGTGGTGCGACGGCGGCGAGCACGGAGGCAAACGCGCTGAGCGCGAGTCCGAGAGCAATGATGGAGGGGGCACCGTACCGACCGGCAAGTCGACCCGAGATCGGCGAGAAGGCAAACATACCGAATGTGTGCCCGCTGATCACGAAACCCACGGCATCCAATCCATGGCCGTGTTCGGTCATGTGGAGAGGCGTCATCGTCATCACTAACACCATGACCACCTGCCCAATGATGAGGGCCACGACGGCGGCCAGGATGCGCGGCTGCGCAAGCATCTGCGACAGCGACGCGCTCGCGCGGCGCGTCGACCTGGCACGCGAAGGGGCCAACGTTGCAGGATCGGGCCGCAGCGTGACGAGCGTCAGCAGTGCCGCGGCGGCAACGAAGAGGATGGGCACGCCATAAACGCCGGCCAGTCGGGGGAGGTTGAACCCTTCAGCGATGTTCCCGGAGAGGGTCACCAGGTTTGGTCCGACGACGGAGCCCAGCGTTGACCCCCAAACAACAAGGCCGATCGCCGAGGCCCGACTAGATTCTGGATACATATCAGCCGCCGTGTAGCGGGAGAGTTGGTTCGCAGCGTTTGCGAAGCCCATCGCCGCCGTCGCAACGATAAAGAGTGGGAACGACGAGACCACGACCGCGGCACCCGCGAGAAGTGCCCCGCCAGCGCCGATGCCGTATCCGAGGACCAGCCCCGCTCGACGACCCCGGAGCACCATGAACCGTGAGAGCAACTGCGAGGCGGCGGCCGAGCCGAGAACGATCGTGGCGCCAGGGAGTCCCGCAAAGTTGGAGCCACCCGATAGCTGCTTCGCGACGATCGTGGCAATCGTGATGGCGGCGATGTAGCCCGTGCTTCCTAAGCCGACTCCAAGGACTAGTGCGCCGTGCAGTCGACGCCGCGTGAGTGCCGCCGTCATGCAGCGGGGCTGGTGGCAAGCGCCTCGTAGATCAGTTCAAAGATCTCAGCAGACTTGGGATCGTACGCAACCCGAGCGTTCGGCCGCTCCTTCTTTGATTGCACGATCGGACGTTCGTCCACTGCCGTCATTCCGCGCGTGAACTCGCCATGCAACTCGATGTCGACGCGCTTTTCGCGCAGGTCGAAGAGGTGCGGGTGTGTCACGGCGAAGATCGCACATGGGTCATGGAGTGGACCGCCGTAAACGCCGAGCTGCTCGCCATAGGTCGTTGAGAAGAAATCGAGAAGCTCAGCGGCAAATGTTGCGCTCGGGGTACCGAGCGACAGAACACGCTGCACAAACGCTTTCGTGATCACCACCTGATGCGTGGTGTTTAGCCCAACCATGTTGAGTGGGCCGCCATAGTTAAAGACGGTGGATGCGGCCTCTGGATCGGCCCAGATATTGAATTCTGCATGTGGCGCACGATTTCCATGAAGGGTGCCGCCCCCCATCAAGGAGATGCCGGCGATGCGCCTGCCGAGATCTGGGGCCGCACGGAGTGCCAGGGCGATATTGGTCAGCGGTCCGAGAGGCGCTAGCCAAACTCCTTCGCCCTCATGAGCACGGACGAGTTCGATGATCGCCTCCACGGCGCCAATCTTCTCGGGGGTGCGACGAACGGGGGGTAGTACTGGACCCCCCAGGCCCGATTCGCCGTGGATGTGCGGGGCATTGCGCGGCGGCGCGACGAGTGGCCGATCAGCGCCCGCATACACCGGAGCGTTGATATTGAAGACGTCGCAGGCGATGAGCGCGTTCGGCAACGTTCTCGTGAGCGGCGCGTTCCCGTGCACCGCCGTGATGCCAATCAGGTTGGCATAGTGGTTTGCGACAACCAGTGCAAACACATCGTCATGTCCAGGATCACAGTCCACAATCATCGTGGGGCGCGTCGTTACGGTGCTCATGAGCGAACCTTAGCGCACCTGCAGGATCCGCTGTGCCTCATACTGCACCCATGAGAACAGCTCCCCGCCAGGTGCACGACGCCCCCTTTCGGCCAGAGATTGAGGGGCTACGTGGCCTTGCCGTCGGCCTGGTGGTCGCCGCACACGCCGGCCTCCAGATTCCAGGCGCGGCCTTGGGACCCGATATCTTCTTTGTCCTTTCGGGCTACCTAATCGTGGGCATCATCCTGCGTCGACTCGAGGCTGGTAGCGGGATTGGCTTCCGCGAATTTTACGCTCGCCGAATCCGACGAATCGCCCCCGCACTCGCCGCAACCATCCTCCTTACGGTTGCTGTCGTCGCGCTACTCAATGATCCGATAACGCTGGCGCGCACTGCGAGCGACGGCGCGGCAGCACTCGCTGGCGCCGCAAACATCTCCTTCGGTCTGCAAGCGGTGGACTACTTCGGCAGCACAGAGCCTTCACCACTCCTGCCGCTCTGGTCGATTGGCGTCGAAGAGCAGTTCTATCTTCTCGTGCCACTCCTTCTGGGCGTAGCGTGGCAACTCGGCAAACGACGCGGCATTTTGATGACGCTCGCAGTAATCGCGTTCGGCTCCACCGCTGCGGCTATCTTCCTGACCCCCGCTGAGCCGATTTGGGCCTACTACCTGCTGCCGACGCGCGCCTATGGGCTCGCCGCAGGTGGTCTGCTCGCGCTACTTGAGTCACGCGCCATTAGTAACAACACCTTGCGACGGATCCCACTCGCGCCGATTGGATTGGCGCTGATCGTCGCCCTGACGCTGCTCCTCCCTGGCGAAGAGGGGTACCCGGGTCTGGCTGGTCCGCTCTCCGGCATCGCCACTGTCGCGCTCGTCGGCGGCATGGCCAGTATCGGTCTACGTGGAACTGTTAGCGCCACAGGCGGTCATGCAATGCGCCGCCTCTTCTCGCTCACGCCGCTTCGAGCGGTTGGGCGCATCAGCTACAGCCTCTACCTGGTGCACTGGCCCATCATCATTCTGCCCACCTATTTCGGCGTTGAGATGAGCCTCGGCACGATGATCGCAGCCGTGTTCACTAGCCTCTTCATCGCGGCACTCATGTATCGGCTCATTGAGCAACCATTCCGACACGGCTTCGTGCTCAGCATGCTCCCCGGCACCGTGCTGCGCCGCGGTGGCGCACTCCTGGCCAGCCTCATACTCGCGCTCGCCGGCCTCGGGATCTCACCCGAGGTGACATCGGCAACCCCCGATGCGAGCGACGACCCGGGAGTGAGCGTGATCAGCCCAACCCCATCGGTCAGTGCTGATCTGGTCAGTCCCTCCCCGACGCCGTGGGCACCGATCTCCATCGGCGGCACAACCGTGCATCAACTCACGGGTGCCGTACCCGCCGACGTCAAACCGACACTTGGACGGGCAGCAGGCGATGCCGACAACATCCTGAACAAAGGGTGTAGCCGTGA
>RGCW01000052.1 GCA_009919005.1 Candidatus Aquidulcis sp.
ACCACAATCCCAAGTGTGCCAGCACCCAGAACAACACCGATGAGCTCTGCGGGCAACGCCAGTTCTCGTCGGCTGTACGCGATCAAGAGTGGACCGCTAGCAATGCCACCAAAAAAGTTGAAGAGCAGCGCTGCGAGCGCGTTGCCGCGCAGGTGCGGATGTCCCCAGACCCAGGCGAGCCCCTCGCGCATCTCCGCGCGGAGGCTCGTTGTGTTTCCGTTCTGTACTTCCGAGACGCGCGTGGCCTCCTGGTGGCGGACGCGCTGCACCATCAGCGCCGAGAGGAGAAAGCTCACCCCATCGACCAGCATCGCAATGGGACCGCCGAAACGACCGATCAGCACTCCCGCTATCGCCGGACCGGCGACACCCGTCGCCGAGTCGAGCGCCATCAGCCGACCATTCGCGGCGGCGAGTTGTGGCCCGCGGATGATCTCAGGAAGGTACGACTGGTGCGCTACGTCATAGATGAGCGTGAGTAGCCCAACGAAGAAGAGGATGACAAGTAGTAGGGGCATGCTGAGTTGGTTGGTGAGGAACGCGGCGGGTACTACCAGAATAAGTGCCATGCGCAGGAGATCGGTAGCGATAAGTACAGGACGGCGCGTGCGACGATCCAACAGTGCACCAGCTGGCAAGCCAAAGAGCACAAACGGTAAGAGAAATGCCGTCTCAAGAAGTGCAATGGAGCCGTTGCTTGCACGGATGACGTCAACGGCGATCAGCGGAAAGGCAATATGGGAGATCTGCGAGCCGAGTGAGCTGATCCCCTGGGCCCCAAAGAGCAGCCGGATGTCGGCGCTGCGGAATGGATCGTCGGAGGCTAGTCGGAGGCGAGAGAGGAGTCGTTTCACCGCTGGATGATACGCGTCTCTTGTTGCGTCCGCGTATCATCGCCTTATGCCAGCAGTGACCGTTCCCGACATCACACTACTCCCGCGCACACCTGTTGCCGACCTACTGGCCGCGCGCCCGCGACCGGTGATCTCGCTCACCACCGCGCCGAGTGGATTTGAGGGCGAAGGGTTTCCCGTGCGCCGGGCATTCATGGGGGCACCGCTAGCCGCGATTGACCCGTTCATCATGCTCGACCAGATGGGCGAGGTGGAGTACGCCCCTGGCGAGCCGAAGGGGACGCCGTGGCATCCGCACCGCGGATTCGAAACGGTCACCTACATGCTCGACGGCATTCTTGATCACCGTGACAGTAATGGTGGCGGGGGCCGCATCACTGACGGCGACACGCAGTGGATGACCGCTGGTGGCGGAATCTTGCATATCGAAACGCCACCTGAATTCCTGGTCGCACGTGGTGGCCTCTTCCATGGCTTCCAGCTCTGGGTAAATCTGCCCCGCGCGAAGAAGTGGTCGCCACCCGCCTACCAAGACATTCGCTCAAGCGAGGTGAAGCTGCTCGCCTCGCCTGATGGCGGCGCCTTGCTCCGCCTCATTGCGGGTGACGTCGGTGGTCATCACGGTTCCGGTTCAACACAAACGCCAATCTCGCTGGTGCACGCAACACTGCAGCCAGGGGCAGAACTTGATCTGCCGTGGCGTCCCGACTTTAATGCGCTCGTCTACGCCCTCTCTGGTCGCGGGAGCGTTGGCGCGGAACGCGTCGGCATCCAGGCTGGTCAACTTGCCGTGTTCGGCGCGGGAGATCGCATCATCGTGAAGGCATCGGAGCATCAAGATCAGCGCACCCCAGCGCTCGACGTGTTGATCCTCGGCGGCTTACCGATTAAGGAGCCGGTCGCGTGGCTTGGGCCATTTGTCATGAACACGCGCGATGAGGTGGTGCAAGCGTTTGAGGATTACCAGGCGGGAAAGCTTGGCGTGATTCCCGCTGCGCACAACAACCCGCATAACACCCCAACGAGCGTCGTTGAGTCGGGGAACGGGTAAGGGTGGAGCTTCTCCTCCTCGGCGCAGCTCTTGCCTTCTCCATCAACATTGAACTCGGTGTCGTCAACGTCATGATTGTCCGCACCGCTATTGATCGCGGTGCCTGGCCCGCCTTCTTGATCGGCCTCGGCTCCTGCATCGGTGACGTGATCTGGGCCTGCGCCGGCGCGCTCGGAGTGAGCGCCCTCCTGGCGTGGCCGCCCGCGGCGTGGCTCCTCTGGTTGGGTGGGAGCGGCATCCTCTGTTGGTTCGCCGCGGCCGCCCTCCGTGATGCTGTACGCGGCGGCTCAATCGACGAGTCATCACCGCTTCGTCGAGCGAATGGCCTTAGCGCCGTCGCTCTCGGTCTGGGCATCGCGCTCGGCTCTCCGACGCTGATCCTTTGGACCGCGACCGTTGGGGGCAGTGTCGTCGCCTCACAGGCAACCAGCGTTGCTGGGTTTATCCCCTTCATCTCTGGCTTCGCGATCGCCGCTGTGCTGCACTCCGCGGTGCTCTCGGGGGTTGTCGGCGCAACGCGACGATTCACGGGACCACGAACGATTCGCGCCGTGTCGCTGATCTCTGCGCTGATGTTTGCAGCGTTCGCCATCGGCATCTTCGTTGATGGCGCTCAACGCCTTGCCGTTCCGGTAATCACGGGTAGCTGACATCGCTCAACCGCAGACAGCTCGGTCCGCCACTACCACCCCGCACGTGGGGAGGCAAGCTCAAGCCTCGATGGTGATGCGACTAGGGCGTACTGATGGGAGCGGTGAGCGGATAGAAGTCAAGATCCCAAAGGGCCGCCATCGGCAGCTCCATGATCGTCCGCTCCGCTGCGCGCTCCTGCGGGATAAGCGCGGCGATCTCCTCTTGTGTGATCCCGGTCGTGAAGGTGCACACGACCATGAACTTTGGCATAGGTCCCTCGCTCTACGACTGGCTCGGTTCGGCGTTCTTTGCGGCAACCTTGAGAAGATCACGGGTGAAACGTTCCAACTCACCTGCGGGCAGCGCACTTCCAAATCGCTCTGCAACGGCGGCAAGGTGAGCCGGGGCGACGCTCTTGAACGTTCGAAGTCCGAGTGGCGTCAACGTAGCCCAGTGCACACGACCGTCTTCCGTACACCGTCGCCGTGTCACCCAACCATTTATTGCGAGTCGATCAATCCGACGCGTCAAGCCGCTCTTCGAGATCAGCACCGCGTCAGCGAGTTCACTCATCCGCAAGGCATGGCCTTCAGATCGTGCAAGCTGTGCCAACACGTCAAAATCGGCGAGGCTCATACCGGAGGCGTCCATCAACTCCGACGAGAGGGCCCTCGTCACGCGACCGTATGCGGTGAGCAGGGCGAGCCACGCGCGTGCAACGGCAGGGTCGAGCACCTTGGTCACCTCAGGGCCAAGCACGGCCGTGAGGCCCGCGATCTCGCTATTCATCGATTCGCTTCTTGTTGCCATACGACGCAATAGTTGCACTTGCAAACATTTTGGTCAAGGGGTATGGTCGCAGTCGCAACTACTCAGGGAGAAACCTTGGGGGTACGAAGAGTGGAGGTTCAGATGAGCGCAGCACGTTTTAAGCAGGTGGCCGATGCCGCCAAGATCGACAGTGCCGTTGCGGCGCTCAACAAGCGCGGATTCGCGGCCAAAGTTGTCGCCAATGGCGCCGCCGCAAAGGAGGCGGTCCTGGCCCTTATCCCTGCTGGTGCGGAGGTCTTCACCTTCACATCGGCAACACTAGACACAGTTGGCCTCACCGAAGCGCTCAACGCAGCTCCGTACAAGAGCCTGCGCGACAAGATGTACTCGCTCGATCGCAACACCCAGGGCGCTGAGATGCGCGCTATTGGCTCAGCCCCAGCCTATGCGGTGGGCAGCGTGCATGCGGTCACCGAGGGTGGTGAGCTTGTCATGGCATCAGCGACCGGTTCGCAACTGCCGGCATATGCGTATGGGGCGGGGCACGTCGTCTTCGTCGTCGGTGCCCAAAAGATCGTGAAGGATCTTGCTGATGACGTCGTGATCGTTGCAGAAGAGTTGGGCTTCTAATGCGCGCGGCAGTCACGCGCGGGGCGGTCATCGCCGTCGCCATAAATCTAACTCTCTGGCTCATCGCCGCAATCGTTGCCATTGTGCCTCCAGCCGCTGACACGATCCCAACGGTCATCGGTGTGGCCGTCGCATCGGCCGCTGGAGTCGTGGCAGCTGGAGTCGTGGCGCAACGATTTGTAGGGACTTGGCGCCGTTACATCTGGGATCGCACGGCTCTGGTGGTGTTGCTGATGTCGCTCGGCTCGCCAATCGGCCTCGC
>RGCW01000053.1 GCA_009919005.1 Candidatus Aquidulcis sp.
GCGGCAAGAAGGTAACTGCGACGCGACGAGCGATCAACCCAGACACCCGCTTGCAGGCCAATGAAGAGATAGGCGAGCGTCGAGGCGGCGCCGAGAAGTCCCGTGCCGAGTGAGTCGGCACCGAGAAGATCGACGGCAACGATCGGCAGCGCGAGCTGCGTGATGGCATCGCCGATGAGCGAAACGCCCTGGCCCGCCGTAACAAGGCGCAGGTCGCGCGCACTGTTCTTGCGGATCGTTGCGCGGGTCATACGTGTTCGTGCACTCATTGCCGAAGTGTACGCGAGTGACGGATTACCGCGGCGTGATGTAGAGGGGGTTACTCCAACTTTCTGTTTCGGTCCACGCTTGCGAAAAGTGCGTCGCGCGGACGCGCAACATGATGTACCACCCGCGCATGCTGCTTATCACCGGAATCGTCGTCCCACTGGAAGAGGGGAGTTGGCTGCAGCCACCGCTCGGGCTTGTGCACCGCCACCATGCGTAGTCAAGGGTCGCACGTGGCGCACCCAGCGACCATTCGCCCAATGAGCCAGTGATCTTGCCGTTGACCAGGCTGAGACGCGGTGGCGTTATAGCCTTGGCGCGGATGAAGACGGTCCGTTGCACGGTGATCTCTGCGGGCGAGTACACGGCGCTCCCCTCTTTTCTGCCGACCAGGGTGCAGGTGCCTTGGCCGATAAACGAGATGCTGCCGCTCTGAACACGGCAGACGCGCGGCGTCGTCGTGCGCACCGTCATCGCCGCACTCGTGCTGCCACCGCCCCACCCCCAACTCGTCTTCTCGCCAACTTCAAAGACGCGGCGCGGCACGTTGAACACGAGGGGCGCCTGTTGTCGTTTGGAGATGAGAATCGTACGCGTGAGTGAGGCGGGAGCGACCCATGAGGCGCCGCCCTGCTCCCCAGTGACAGTGCACCTCCCCGCACTGACAGTGCGCAGGAGGCTGTCGCCCCCAACCAGATCCACCGCACAGATAGTCGGGGTCTGGCTGCTCCAACTGATCGGCAGGCCACGGCTGCTGAGGGCGTCGAGCCGCGACGCCTCCGCATCCACAGTGCGGTCAAAGAGGCCACCGCTGTTGATGAGCTGCGTGGTGGGAACGATGGTGAAGGTGAGTGCGACGGGGGTCGCGGCGCGATATCGCGTGTTCCCAGGCTGCGTCGCCATGATCGTGCACTCCCCAACGCGGTCGTAGCCGAGCCGCGCCTGGGGAATTACAGAGTGCAGGTCGTAGAACACACCACACCAGGAGCCCGGCGTGGACGAGAAGCTCACCGGGAGCCCTGAGGTGGCGGTTGCGTTGAGGTCGGGATTCGTCCCGAACTCAATTGGCGTTGCCGAGAGGAGCGTGATCGGACCATCGTTGATCGTTTGTGCCAGGCCACGCACTGGAATCACGACGCGTCCGTATCCTGCGGCAACAGTGTCATGCGCCGGTGCGGTTGCCACGATGCTGCAGTCACCGATCGTCAGCGCCGTCACCGTCACTCCGTCAAGGCTGCACACTGCTGATGATCCGCTCTCAACCACGAGTGATACCGCAGCGGAGTCATCACTGGTGATGCTCACCTCTGCTGTCTGATCCACCTCAATCTCTAACGGAGCGCCCAATTCAATCACAGGAACGTGGTACCCCAGCGCAGACGCTGCGTCGAGCAGCCCGACGCCACACCTTCGCTCAGCGCCGACGGGGGCCGCATCGCGCGCCACGCATGGTCGAATCGCGTCTGCGGAGAATGGTCGCGCCGAACTGATGAGCATCGATTCAACGCTCGCTGGACTTGCGCCCGGATACGCACCGAAGAGGAGTGCGGCAACACCAACAACATGTGGCGCCGCCATGCTCGTCCCTTGGTAGTTGGTGTAGCCGTAGCCGCTAATCGTGGTTCGACCGATGCCGATCGTCGAGAGAATGCCACCATCGCGGCTCATGTCACCGCCAGGCGCAGCGATCTCAACGGTAGATCCGAAGTTTGAGTAGTACGCGCGACCCCCAGCTTGACCAACGGACGCAACGGTGATGACATGGTCGCAATTTGCTGGAGCAAAGTTTGCTGCGAAAGGTTGATGACATCTGCAGGGTGCGTATTTGTTGGAAGTCCTTGTGACTCCCATGTCGCGCCCCAATACGTTGTCGGTAGCCCCGCGGCCCACCGAATGCCGTCGATCACGTCATCAAAGGATCCACCGCAACGTCCGAGCACGCGCACGTGCATGATCTGCGCATCGGGTGCAATTCCAGCAACACCGATCTCGTTATGTTGTGCGGCGATCGTTCCGGCAACGTGCGTGCCGTGCCATGACGAGCCCCATCCGCAATCGTCTCCGGTATCTGTCGGATCAAGGTCGCGACCATCGCCGTCGAGTGCACGGGATGGTTCGGAGACCATGTCGATCCCCCATCCGTTCGGTTGTGCTGCGATCAGATCTGGATGTGGCAGACCTCCGGTATCAACAACCGCCACGACGGCGCCCGCACCAGTTGCGGTGGACCAAACAGGTGCAACGTTCGCGGCTCCGCCGTTTGATGTTGCGGGGAGGGGCGAGCCCATGTCCCACTGGTTGCCATACAGCGGATCGCTCGGAACAAGCGTGGTGGTGACTGGCACATCTGGCAGAACGGCGAGCACGCCTGGCTCGCGCTCCCAACGTGCGAGTGCCGCGGCGGCGTCTGTGCCGAGTGGCAGCGCAATGGTGCGGACGCTGCCATCGATTGAGTCGGCGCGGCCGATCGTAGTTGGAGCGTCGAAGGTGACTGTCAGCGAGTCGATGTGCGTGCGCGCCACCGGGGTGAAACTGACCGCGCTTGCAGCGACGACGCGCCACGGGAGTACCGCTGCAGCGATCGTGCCAGCGAGGAGTGCCGCGAGGGCGGCGCGGTGGCGGCGGGCCACGGCTCGGCTATTCGCCGATCGTCGCCCAGATGAAGCCCATCATCAGGAAGAACCCTGAGAAGAGGGCGACGAGTCCGACGGAGCCGTAGGGTGATGCGGCGGTCTTATCGGTGAAGGTGCCGAGTAACAGCCCGAAGCCCACCGCCCAGACCAGCCAAGCGCCGCCCCACACCAGTTTCCCGTTCGGCCCGGTCACGAAGCGTCGGACCCAGCTGGTCTCGCGCTGCTCCGCGCTCATCGCCGCCTTCTGGAAGATAAAGACAAAGCTGCCGCCGATGGCCAGGGAGATAAAGAACTCCACGGGATGCAGGAACGGGAGCGTGAACATGTCCATGCCTGAATCATAGCGGGGGGAGGGGGCAGAAGGGGCGGAACTCTGGCACGATCAGGGCATGCTCCACTGGCTCGATGCGATCGTGATCCCCCTCCTGACCTCCTTATATGGGGCGGTCGGCTACCTCGGGGTGGCGGTGGCCATGGCGATCGAATCGGCGGGGGTTCCGATCCCCTCGGAGTTGATCCTCCCCTTCGCGGGATTCCTCGTGGCCGATCCAACGGCGGTTGAGCCGCTCACCAACGCCCGATGGGACTTCCTCCTCTCCGTGGTGGCCGGCACGGTCGGTAACACCGCGGGCTCGCTCGTCTTGTATTGGCTTGGCGCCTGGGGTGGGCGACCCTTCTTGGAGCGCTACGGGCGCTACCTGCTGATCCGTGCCCACGAGCTCAATCATGCCGACCACTTCTTCGCCAAGCACGGATCGGCGACCGTCTTCTGGAGCCGCATGTTGCCCGTGGTGCGCACCTTCATTAGCTTCCCCGCCGGCGTCGCACGGATGCCGCTCTGGCCGTTCATCCTCTATTCGACCGCGGGCGCACTCATCTGGTCGGCGCTCCTCGTCGGCATTGGCGCGGCACTCGGTTCGCGCTGGACCGAGATTCGCGACGCACTCGCCCCTGTTGATACGCTCTTGGTACTTGCCGTTGTGGCAGGGGTGCTTCTCGCCCTCGCCTGGCGACTCGGGTTGATCGATCGCCTGCGCACCCGCCGCAAGTAGGTTCCGATGAAGATCGCGGTGATCAGCGACGTGCACGCAAATCTCGCCGCACTGCAGGCGGTGCTCGACGATATTGACGCGATCGCTCCAGGCGCCACGCTGTGGCACGCCGGTGACATCGTCGGCTACAACGCCGAACCGAACGAGGTCGTTGCGCTGCTTCGTGAGCGCGGCGCTGTTGG
>RGCW01000054.1 GCA_009919005.1 Candidatus Aquidulcis sp.
CAATTCGCCGAACGATCCTTGACGTCACCTATCGCACCGATATGGATGGAGCACGACTTCCAGCCGGCAACTGGCATATGAGCGGCGAGTGCGCACTTGCCTACGCCCGCATTCGCAAAGCCCCAGGCACCGATGATATGACGCGGGGGCCGCGGCAGATCGAGATCCTGCTTGCTGCACGCGATGAGCTTGCACGCAGTGGCAACTTCGTCAGCAATGCACTGGCTCTACTCGACGTCATCGGCGACGGGGTTCGAACGGACCTCAATCCGGCTCTGATTCCCGTGCTGGCCGAGGCGGCTGGCACCTTTGACACGAGCAGACTCGTTCGCGCGGTGATCGAGCCAGGCGACACGATCCTGCGCTATCGACACAAAGGGGAGTACAGCCCATTCGGTTCTGTGGTCTTCTTCAACCCAGATCGCATGCTGATGCTTGGTGCGCGCCTCTTCCCTGCCCCTGGCACACGACCGTGGGGATTCCCGGCCGCGAAGGGGGAGCCGAAACTTGGCGCAGAGGCGTCCTTCACCCCTTCGCCGCTCGCGAGTGGCGCCTCACCCTCGCCGACGGCACTGCCGTCACCATCGTTGGCACATCCGTTCCCAACCCTTGCCACGTGCGATGCGGGGCTGCCGTTGCCGCGTTCTACCCCAACGCCCGATCCGACCTCTCCCCCGGAGAGTGCCTCCCCGAGCCCGTCGCCGACAGATCCGTCCCCAACGCCGAGCCCGTCGCCGGAGGCATCGGTTCCCTAAGGGCGCAGCTCACTCCGGAGCGCCGCGGCAACGAGGGCAGCGGCGCGGCCCCGATGACTAAGGGCATCCTTTTCGGCTGGGGTTCGCTCTGCCATCGTTCGGCCCGCGACCTCAAAGATCGGGTCATACCCAAACCCACCCGTGCCCCGCGGGGCCGTCGTAAGTCTCCCCGCACATTCGCCACGAAACGTTCGCTCTGATCCCGTTGCACGATCAACGAGTGCCATCGTGCACACAAACCGGGCGTCACGGTTCAGCGCGCCACTCATGTCAGCAAGGAGCTTCTCGTAATTTTGTACATCGGAGGCGTGTGGACCGGCATAGCGACGTGTATACACTCCGGGCGCGCCGTTTAATGCAGCCACCTCGAGCCCAGAGTCATCTGCGAGTGTCCACTCGCCTGATGCATCCGCATACCAACGCGCCTTCTGCAGCGCGTTTGCTTCAAAGGTTGTGCCCTCTTCTGGTGCCTCGTCAGTAATCCCAAGATCGTGAAGTGTCACCAGGTCAATCGGCAGGTCTCCAAAGAGGCGCTGCAACTCACGGAGCTTATTCGCCGATCCCGTGGCGACCAAGAGCCGCCGACGCGGCGCGGTCATGCGCGAGCGAGTGTCACGCGCTGGAACTCAATCAGTTCTGCAATCCCTTGATCGGCGAGCTTCAACATCTCGTCGAGGGCACTCCGATGGAATGGATCGTTCTCAGCTGTCCCTTGCAGTTCGACGTAGTGACCCGCGTCGGTTGCGACAACGTTGAGATCAACGTCAGCACGACTATCCTCTTCATAGGGAAGATCAAGCACGGCACGCCCGTCAACAATCCCGACCGAAACCGCGGCAACGTTGCGAACGAGGTGCGCCTCAAGGCCCTTGGAGCGCATCGCAAGTGCAAGGGCAATCCAACCACCGGTTATGCTGGCGCACCGCGTTCCGCCATCGGCAACGAGAACATCACAGTCAATTAGAATCGATCGCTCACCGAGCTTGCTCAAATCGACGGACTGACGGAGGGCACGTCCGATCAGCCGCTGAATCTCATGGGTTCGACCGCCGAGTTTGCCGCGAACGGCCTCGCGATCGGAACGGGTATTCGTCGCACGCGGGAGCATGCTGTATTCGGCCGTCACCCAACCTGTGCCCTTTCCGCGCAGATGCGGCGGAACGCGCTCTTCAATGGATGCAGAGCAGATCACAACCGTGTTGCCGATCGAGATGATCGCTGAACCCTCTGCCCACTTCTGGACACCGAGTTCGACCTTAAGGTCACGAAGTTGATCGACGGCTCGCCCGTCGGCTCGTGCTTGACTCATCCGTCCCCCTACCCTTTCACTTCCCGCTCAGCGGCCTTCACCTCGTTCCAGAGCGCATCTAGTGTCGCGAAGTCTGCATCTTTTATTGAGATTCCGCGAGTCTCGGCGCGACGCTCCACCTCGCTAAATCGGCGCCGGAACTTATCGTTGGCTCCGCGCAGTGCCGCCTCGGGGTCAATGCCGCTGCGGCGGCCAAGGTTGACGATCACCGCCAGCACGTCGCCAAGCTCCTCGTGCGCGTGAGCCAGTGCCGCATCGCTGGTCGCCGGCCTGCTGGTGATCTGGTCGGGATGCCCTGCTGCCGCGAGCGCCTCGTCTAACTCCGCCAACTCTTCGCTGATCTTGGCACGCAGGCCGTCAAGGGTTGGCCAGTCGTATCCAACGGCACTGGCGCGATCTTGCAGTTCGCGGCTCGCAGAGAGCGCTGGGAGGCCGCGACTCACCCCGTCAAGCGCCCCTTTCACCCTCTCGCTCTGACCCGCTGCGGCCCGCTCCTCCGACTTAATGAGCTCCCAGTTCCGCTGAACATCGCGCGACGTCGCAGCGGTCGCGCCTCCGAAGACGTGAGGGTGTCGCCGTACGATCTTGCGCACCAGTCCCTCATAAACGTCCGCGAGGTCAAAGTCACCCCGCTCCTCGGCGATCTGTGCATGCAAGATCACCTGTAGCAGGACGTCACCGAGCTCCTCGGCGAGATCGGCGATCGCCCTGGGTCGATCGCCCTCACTCACCGATTCCAGGGACATGATCGCGTCGTGCAACTCCCACGACTCTTCGATCACATGCTTCGCGAGTGAAGCGTGCGTCTGTTCCCGATCCCACGGGCAGCCATCGGGCGCGCGCAGTCGTGCGCTGAGCCAGGGCATCGTCCACGGCGAGCTGGGTACCTCGAGTGGGGGTTGCCCAGCGAGATAGAGCGCATGATCGTCGCCCGTGCCATCGGCGGCACAGGTTCCGAGCGTGCGGCGCGTTCCACTTGGCAGTTGGATCACCTGGTGATCAGCGCCATACAAGCGAATCAAGAGATCCCAGCCGGTGCCACGACGACCAGGGAGGTGACCGTTGCCCGTCTCCGCATCGATGAGCAGGATGAGTGGTCGGGTGCAATCGATGGCCTGATTTGCGCACGCGCTGAGCGCAACGATCGTGATCCCTCGGCTGGGGTTGAGATCGACGTCAGCTCGTTGGGCAGCGGCAACCAGGGCGTCAAGTGAACCAGCAAATTGCGTTGCGCCGGAGCCGACGTCGATCACGGAGTTGGCGACGCGCCACCCACCTGCACCACCGACCCATCAATGGCAACGCGCGCGGCGGTGCGATACAGGTCAAGCCAAATCGAGAAGCCACTCGCCTTGATCCCCGTGATTTGGTCAGGGGTCAACTCGCGAGTTTCCACGCCGTCAACATGCACGATGAGATACGTATTGGAGCTCTCCACCACGGCACTAGTGCCGCCGGGTTTTAGACCCCACACGATGCCGCCGAGCTCCGGGTTGACCGTGTACTTCGGGACAAACCCAGGGCTCGCAAAGGACAACTCTTCTATCGTGTTCGTCGCCGCAGTTGCTGCCTCTGCAAAGTCCACCCCATCAACCGCAAGGGCGGTCGCCAACTCGTCCAATCGGTCCTTGAGCGACGGGCGTCGCTCATCGAACTTGATCACGTGGTAGCCGAACTGCGTCTTGATCGGACCAAGGATGTCGTTGTGCTTCACACCGTCGGCCCAAATTGCCGCCTCAAACTCGGGAACATAGGTGCCCTTCGGCGCCCAGCCCAAGAGTCCACCGTCGGCACCGGAGGTCTTGTCGTCACTCACTTTTGCCTCAGTCCCAAAGTCTGACCCATCGGCAAGTCGGGCAACCAAATCCTTCGCCTCGCTCTCAGCGGCGGCCCAGGCAGGATCCGCTGGATCAAGGTCTCCCGCCGAGTTCGGATCATCGTTGGGGCTAAAGAGGAT
>RGCW01000055.1 GCA_009919005.1 Candidatus Aquidulcis sp.
GCACTTGAGGCTGCGAATCGGTCGGGGTGCAGTCGGCAGAAGCTTCTTGAAGCGGGGCTTGTGATCGCCTATGAGCCGGTGTGGGCCATCGGCACTGGCACACCGGCAACGGTGGAGCTGGCCGAGGTGATTGCTGGAGGACTCCGGCGCGGAGTTGGGTCCGATCTTCCAATCCTCTACGGAGGCTCAGTCGACGCGGCATCTGCAGCAACCTGGCTCGGCAGCGTCGCCAACCGTACGACGCTTGACGGTCTCCTCGTTGGGGGCGCCTCGCTACGTGCCGAATCGTTTACGGCCATCGTCCGGGCAGCTGTCGCGGCGGCGGGAAGATGAGTACCTCGGCTCAGCAGCGTGTCGCGCTGCTCATCATTGATGGATTTGGCGTGGGAACGGGAGCGCCAGGCGATGCGATTACGGCCGCGGCCATGCCGAATTGGCGATCGCTCTCCGCTCACTTTCCTTCAACGACGCTCGGTGCAAGTGGCGAAGCGGTGGGACTGCCAAGTGGACAGATGGGGAACAGCGAGGTTGGTCATCTCAACATAGGATCGGGTCAACGGGTACCGCAAGACCTGCCGCGGATCGATGCGGCCATCCGCGACGGCTCCTTCGCACGTGAACCTGGCCTCAGGGAGGCGCTCTCCGCGGCGGGGGAGAGTGGGCTTCACCTGGTGACGCTACTCGGCGACGGCGGTGTCCATGCGAATGATCGGCACGCGATCGAGGTGGTGCGGCTCGCACACGCCGCAGGGGTACGGCGGATCTTGGTTCACCTCTTCCTTGATGGCCGCGATACCCCGCCGCGTTCGGCAGCACACGCTCTCGAAACCTTCGAGCGGCGAATGAGTGAGGCGGCCCCCTCGGCACGCATAGCGTCAATTGGAGGTCGCTACTTCGGAATGGACCGCGATGTTCGCTGGGACCGCACCGCAGCGGCGGTCAACGCCATCGTGCTCGGCACCGATCATCTCGCTCCAAGTGCGGCGTTGGCGCTCGCCTCCGCATACAAACGCGGAGAAAGCGACGAATTTGTGCAGCCCATCGGTATTACGGTGGGCGATCGATCGCAGCCGCGCTGGCTCGCCTCTGATGTCGTGATCCACACCAATTTCCGAGCAGACCGTGCACGGCAACTGATGCGCATGCTTGGTGCGACTGCGTTTGATCAGACCGAACGACCATCGGTCCTGCCAGTGCGTTGCTGGGGATTGACCTCCTACGGCGAAGGGGATGGTTTAGAGACGGTGGGGTCAATCTTTCCTCCCCTGGTTGTGCCGTCACTGGCGAGTCTTCTTGCTGCGGCCGGAATGGCGCAGTTCCATGTTGCTGAGACGGAGAAGTACGCGCACGTGACCTATTTCTTGAACGGCGGAGTGGAAGAGGCACTCCCTGGTGAACGACGGTTGTTGATCCCAAGTGACCGCGTGAGCACTTATGACCGTGCGCCTGCGATGCAAGCTGAACGCATCGCCCGTGCCGTTGCTGAATCGTTAGCCTCGCGCGACGCGCACCTCATCGTGGCCAACATCGCCAACCCAGACATGGTTGGCCACACGGGCAACTTCGGCGCAACGCTCCAAGCATGTGAGGCCACCGACCGTGCGATCGGGATCATCTCGGACGCAGCGGCGGCAGCCGGAGCTACGCTTGTGATCACTGGCGATCACGGCAATGCCGAGGAGATGGTGGCTCCCGATGGCTCGCCGCGGACCAGCCATACGCTGAATCGGGTGCCCCTGGTGGTTGCCCACGGAGGCGCCGCCGGGCGAACCCTCGCCCCTGGCGATCTTCAAGATGTCGCGCCGACCATCTGCGAACTCTTGGGGCTGCGCCCAGACCCTGCAATGACGGGAACGTCGCTCCTGCGACCCTAGCGGTCCAGCGCAGTGCGCTGGGGGCGAGTGGTAGAGTGGTGGATATCAATCGGCACGAAGAGGAGGCTCCATGAATCCTGTATTGGCAGTGGGACAAATCGTCGTCAGCATCTTCTTGGTTATCGCCATCCTGATGCAATCGCGCGGGATAGGGCTCAGCTCCGCATTTGGTGGCGATTCCAGCGTCTACCGCTCTCGTCGAGGCGTTGAGCGACAGTTGCTTCGATTCACTGTTGCCCTGATCATCCTCTTCGTTGGATTCTCGGTACTCGGCTACCTGCAGACGAACTAAGCCAGATCCTCCCGGTGCGTCGGCAGGTTAGTCCTCGCCAGGGATTCATGCGAACCGTACTCGCTGCACTCTTCACTGCGGCTGCACTTTTCGCGGGGTCTGCGCAGCTCGGATTGATTAGTGCGCAGACTCCAGGAGTCGGCGTCCCAGGTGGCGAGCTGCCCTCTGGCGAGGGAGTTCTCAGTGTTGGTGTTGTTGGCATCGCGTCAACACCGCTCCCGATCTTTGCAGAGACCGCCGCAGATCGCGCGGTCGTCGCCCTGACGTATCGTGGCTTGACGCGCCTAGACTCGAGCGGTTGGCCGACGCCGGACCTCGCATCAACGTGGAGCGTATCCGCGGACGCGCTCTCATGGACGTTTACGCTTGACCCGTTGGCCCATTGGCAGGATGGCTCGTCAGTCACTGCCGCCGACGTTCTCACCACGATCGCTCTCGCCTCGGAGAAGGGCACCGCGGGAGGGTATTGGCAGTCGATCACCGCTGAAGAGGGTGACGAGCCGGGGACCGTCCGACTGAGCGCTTCTCGAGCGTTGGCAAATCTCCCCACGATGCTCGGCTCGCTGCCACTCCTCTCAGCATCGCAGTTCGCCGGACTGAGCGTCTCGGAGATCCCCGGCTCTGCAGCGGCGAAAACGCCACAGGGGACGGGACCCTATCGTGTCACGAGCATCTCCTCGGGGGGTGCGGGCCTTGTGCGGCGCAGTGACCTCCTCTCCGCGGACCGCATTACGCTTGCAGCGGCGGGAACAACAGTTGACCGAATCGCTCTCTATTTCTTCCCAGATGCTGCATCGGCACTGCGAGGCTGGAGTGGGACCTCCCTTGATCAACTTGTAGGACTTGACATTGCCGATGCGCGACGGGGCACGTCTTCTCGTGGCAGCACCATCGAACTTGGCTCGACAGTCTTTTCGGGAATTGCGGCGAACCTTCGACCAGGGAGTGTGCTGCGCGACCCGAGATTGAGGTCCGGCCTCGCCGCCCTCCTCGATCCGGTCGCCATCACCAGTGTGTTTGGCGGCTCCGTGGCGCGCACGCCAGTGTCGCCGCTTTCTTGGGGTTGGACAGCCCTTCCCGAGCCGCAACTCGGCGCGGAGTATGCGACGCGTCAGTTCACTGCCGTCAAGTGGAAGCGGGGAGATTCAGGATGGGCCTTTCCAAGTGGCAGCGCAGCGAGCCTAGAGATTTTGACGCTCCCAGCGCTGGCCCACCCGGTTGACGCCGCTATCGCTGCACAGGCTGCTGCCGCGTGGTCAGCGTTCGGCATCCCTACGCGAGTCACAGAGCTCTCACCCGTTGATCTCACAAGCCGACTCGCCGCCGGCACGTTTCAGCTCGCCGTCCTGAATGTCGACGTCGGGATCGATGTCGACCTGTATCCGCTCTTAGGTTCGGCTGCTGTTCTGACGGGCGGCAATGTCGTTGGCATTCAACTCAAGGACCTTGACCTGCTGTTGAATCGGGCGCGCCAACCAGGGGATCGTGCTGCACGGACAGCGGCCTTGGCTGCGCTGCAAAAGTGGCTCGGAGAGACGAACTACATTCTGCCGATACGGTTCCGAGCAGTGGAGCTCCTCACCTCAAGTCGCGTCACCCAGGTTGCCCCAATGCTCGTCGGGGAGCCCGAGAGCTACCTACGAGCTGTGCTATCCTTCCGCCTCGCGACCCCCTGAGCGATTAGGGAGTCAAACCGGGTCGAGGTGGCGGAATTGGCAGACGCGCTGGCTTCAGGAGCCAGTGTCCGCAAGGACGTATGGGTT
>RGCW01000056.1 GCA_009919005.1 Candidatus Aquidulcis sp.
GCATCACCATCCTCAGCGACATCTTGGGGATTGAGCGCGCCTTTGATTCGAGCAAGTACGGCGAGATGAGCGAGGTGCCGGTGGTCGAGGCAATGATCCCAACGCTGATTGACCCGAGCCTCACCAACGACAAGCGCCATCTGCTCAGCGCCGTGGTGCAGTACGCACCTGTCGACCTGAAGGGTGGCTGGACAGCCGACGCGCGCAAGAGGCTCGCCGACCGCGCCGTTGCGGTGCTCGAGTCGGTTGCACCTGGAATCAGCGGTCACATCGTGGCGCGACAGTTGATCACCCCCGCCGACCTGCAAAGCGACTGGGGTGCCACAGGCGGTCACGCCATGCATGTGAACGAAGGTTTTGACCAGTTTGCGCAGTGGCGCCCACTCTACGGAATCGGTCGCTACGAGACGCCCGTTGACGGCCTCTACCTCTCCGGCGCAGGAACCCATCCGGGTGGTGGTGTCACCGGGGCCCCAGGTGCCAACGCGGCGGAGAGGCTCATCCGTCACCTGCGTCGAGCGGCAGAGTAGGAGGAGGGGGAGTGGCTTCACGCGCACGCACACGACGAGGTGTCGAATCAGCGGGAACGACCGTGTCCGAGACTGGCCTTGAACCCGAACCATTCCCAATGATCAAATGGCGAACGGATACCCCCCGAGTTCCACGACAAGAGCGATCGCTCGCCACTCGACGGCTCATCCTCGATGCGGCCTGTTCACTTGCGAATGAGAACGGCATCAATGGCGTTACCATGCAGCTCGTCTCGCAGCGCGCTGGTATCGCCGCCGGAACTGCATATCAGTTTTTTGACGACCTCGAGTCCATCTTTCGCGATATCTACGAGGAGTGGTATCGCAATTGGTGGAGCGTCATCCTAATGTACACAAGCGAGAAGTGGAGTGATGACTGGGAGAAGAAGTTGCATGCGCTCGTGACAGCAAGCTGCACCTTTTTATTGAAGCACTCAGATGTGTGGACTGTGATCCGACACGTTGATGCAACCGCCGAAGGAAGGATTGCGGCGCCGCAGATGTTGCGCGCGCAGATTCGTCGCAACGAGTATTGTTTTACAGACTACCTCCAGGCGAAGGGACTCACAGCCGCTGAGATTACCTTTGTAGTAAGAGCGAATTCATACACAGCACGAGGCCATCACATCTTTATGGCGCTCGCAAACGATACGGTAGGCACGGTAATTGATGGTTCATTTGAAACACAGCGAGCGCTTGTGGTTGAATTTTTGCGAAGGGCTCAGGCTCGAAGGTAGAGATAAAGCGAATACTTCTCACAATCTACGCTCAGATTCGTAGGGAAATCTGAGTGCTTTTCGCGAGATACGATAAAAGTAAAGGTGTTTTGGCATGGTGTTTACATGCCTACCGCAACACGACTTGCCAAGCGAAAAATAGTTACAGAGCCAAGCGGTCTCCTTGCCCCCCTCCCATTCCCACTGACGACATGGGCCGGCGGCAGACGTCGCATGCCGAGCCAAGCTCGCTCCCTACGAACACGTGCCTTGATCGTTGAATCGGCACGTGAACTAGCAAACACAAAGGGTGTTGGCGCCGTCACGATGCAAATGGTCGCAGCAAAGGCAAAGATCGCTGCCGGAACGGCGTATCAGTTCTTTGATGATCGAGACTCAATCTTCTTTGATATGTATGAGTCGTGGGCGACAGAGTGGTGGGCGAATCTTATCAGCGGCACCACGCAAGCATGGACCCACGACACCTGGATGGTGGCGCTTGACCGTGTGATTGAGAGCGGGTGTCGGTTCCATCTCAAGCACAGCGATATGTGGGAGGTGCTCCGATACGTTGAATCCACAAAGGTTGGCCGAGACGGTATGAAGCTCCTCTTTGAGGCGAATGTCGACCGAACGATTCAGTGGGCGGGACCGTACCTAAAGTCACTCGGTAAAAGCCCCTCGGATATTCGGCAGCTCTGCACGTCGCTAGTGCGCACGTCACGCGGTCATCACATGTACTGGCCGATGAGCCCGATGAGTCTCAAAGAGACGATTCGATTGTCGCAAGAGGCCCAGCGAGCCATCGTAGAAACCTCTCTGCGATCTGATAAACGCTTTAAGGCAGGCGACCGGGTGCGAGCAACGTCGGCTTAGCGACTCCGTCGGGCTGCCAAGAAGAGCAGCACGCCAACGACCCCAAGCGCGGCGCGCTCTGCGGCACCCGCACCGCCACCAGCGAGGTAGCCTGCAAAGCCAGCGCCGTAGAGGAGCACCGTATCGATGATCAGCCGTCGTGGATGGGCGAGTCGCGAACCTGCAATGAGCAGGCTCCCAGCAGCGATCACGGCGAAGAGAGGGTGCAGGCGACCTGGCACGCTGACAACCTGCCAACCAGGATCAGTTGGAAAGGCGACGAGGCCGATGATGCCAACGGCAGCGACGATGAGTGCGCGCGTAATACCGAGACGTCCCTTCACTCGCCAGGTGCGTGCGAGCAGCAGCATCACGACAACAAAGATTGCGCCCACGCCGAGATGGAAGAGCCACGCCGCCTTACCGATCGCATGTTCTGACGCGGCGTAGATGCGCGCGTCAAGGGTTTGATCGAGGAGGTCACAGCCGAGGATCGCGGCAGCGCCGATGATCACAAGGTACTCAGCAGCGCGACCACGCACTACTTTGGCGAGCGGAATGGGTAGTTGCTGGGTGAACTGGGTTGTCATAGCCGCATCGTAGCCGTAAGGCGGCATAATCGCCGCATGAACCTAGCGACTCCGACAGGGATTCTCAAGCGAACGCTGCCAACGCGCTGGGCGGCGATTGATTTTGAAACGACGGGGATCTGGAGTCGCGATCCATCTACGGGAGTGATTGAGGCGGCCGCCGTGGTCTATGAGGGTTCTCGTGAGGTGAGCTCCTGGTCGACGCTCGTCTATCCCGAGACGGTCCTTCCAGAGTTCATCATCTCGCTCACGAGGATCACCCCTGAGATGATTGATGCGGCGGGGGTTGATCGCCGTGTGGCGCGCGCGCAGATGACCGACGTGCTGCGGGGGTGCGAACGAGTGGTCGCGCACAACATGGGCTTTGATCTACAGGGACTGCGCTGGCTCGGTGTTTTCATCCCCGCCTCAAAGCAGTTCTGCACGATGGTGAACCTTGTTCCCGAAAACGAGAAGTGGCCAAAGCTCAGTGAGGCCGTGGATGAACTCGGGATCGTGGTTGAGGGGCAGCCCCACCGGGCAGAGACCGATGCGCGAACTGCCGGCCGCATCTTCATAGAAATGGTCCGCCGCGGCTACTAGGCGACGATTCACTCCAACCCCGTCAGGTGCCTCGTCAGTCGTGCCACGCTGTTGGCACAAGTGACCGATAGAGTTGTGGGTCGATGGGTCCGCGACGGCGCCGCCGATCACCGACCTCATAGCGGAAGGAGTCCCAATGCGACCTACCCCTAGCCGAGTCCGTGCCGACGTCCCCAACGAATCGCCCCACGAGCGGGGCCGCCTCATGAGTGTGTATGTGGCTGGTGCCACCGCCTACTGCGCCTGGGGATACCCCAGTGAACGCCTGCTGATCACCGCCGCCCCCATGAGCGCTGAGATCGCCAGCCTGATCGAAAAGCTCGAGGCCCGTACCCCCGTCTTCCTAGAGGAGGCGGCAACCGAATCGGAGGAGATCGATTTTGCGGCCTCGTTCGGTCGGCACCTGCCGCCTGGGAGCCCGCGGCCACAGCCGAGCACTCCAGCAACGCCGCCGTCACTCCCGAAGGCGCTGATCGACATCCTCAAGAACCGGATCGCGAACCGTCGGAGAGTCTCATGAGCGGAAGACTACGGAAAGGGTCGACCTGTCCATTCTGTGCCACGGGGAGATTGGCGCCGATTGTCTACGGCTTGCCGACGAGTGATCTTGCTGACCGTGAAGCGAGCC
>RGCW01000057.1 GCA_009919005.1 Candidatus Aquidulcis sp.
TGAGACCATCAACTACCGCACGCTAAAGCCAGAGAAGGACGGCCTCTTTGACGAGCGCATCTTCGGGCCAACGCGCGACTGGGAGTGCTACTGCGGCAAGTACAAGCGCATCCGCTACAAGGGCATCATCTGCGACAAGTGCGGCGTCGAAGTCACGCGCAGCAAGGTTCGTCGTGAGCGCATGGGTCACATCCAGTTGGCGAGCCCGGTCTCGCACATCTGGTACTTCAAGGGGACCCCAAGCCGACTGGCTACCCTCCTTGAGATCTCTCCACGCAACCTCGAGAAGGTGCTCTACTTCGCGCAATACATCGTTACGAGCGTTGATGAAGAGGCACGCAAGGAGGCCCTGAAGGGTCTCGATGATGAGCTCGCCGGACGTGGGGGCGGCGCCACCGCCGAAGAGGAGAGCGAGATCAATGCGCGACTGAAGCGCCAACTCACCGAGCTTGATCGTGAGGTGCGCGCGCGCCTCGAGCAGGTCGAATCAGACCGTGCTGAGCGTGCCCAGGCGATGGGCGAGGCCGCACAGGTCACCGAGCGCGCCATCAACGAGCTTGGTGAAGAGAAGGCGGATGGCGCCATCATCTTTGAAACGACTGCAGAGGTCATCGTGGCCGACGGCGCCCTTGGCGGCAAGGAGGCGAAGGCTCGACTGCGCGCCGTATTGACTCAGGCATCGATTGACGACGAACAGAATTTTGCTGCACTGAAAGAGTCCATCGCCAAAGAGGGGGAGCAGAAGAAGGCCGACCTCAAGGCGCTTGCCGAGGGTGAGGTGAGCGCACTCCGTGCAAATGCCAAGACCTCCGCACAGAGCCGAAAAGAGGAGATCGCGAAAGAGAAGAAGGCGCTGCTCAACCTGAAAGCCTTCCAGTTACTTCCAGAAATCGGACGCGATGACGAGTTGGATAGCTTCCGCACCCTTGATGCGAAGTTCGGCAGCGAGCGCCCACGTGGTGCGCGCATCTTCCGAGCCGGCATGGGTGCTGAGGCGGTCCGCGAACTCATCGAGCGAATGGACATTGATGCTGAGACCAAGGCACTCGCGGTCGAGGTTCGTAACACCGCTGGCATGCGTCGCAAGAAGGCGATCAAGCGCCTCCGCCTCCTCGAGGCCTTCCGACGTTCGGGTGCGCGCCCAGAGTGGATGATCATGTCGGTACTCCCGGTCATCCCGCCAGACCTGCGCCCCATGGTTCAGCTCGACGGTGGTCGATTCGCCACCTCCGACCTCAATGATCTCTATCGCCGTGTGATCAATCGCAATAATCGGTTGAAGCGTCTGATTGAACTCGGCGCACCCGAGATCATCGTGCGCAATGAGAAGCGCATGCTTCAAGAGGCAGTCGACGCCCTCATCGATAACGGCCGTCGTGGCCGCGCGATTGCAGGGACGGGGAACCATCGACTGAAGTCGCTCAGTGACATGCTCAAGGGAAAGCAGGGTCGATTCCGCCAGAACCTCTTGGGCAAGCGCGTTGACTACTCCGGCCGCTCCGTCATCGTGGTCGGCCCCGAACTGAAGCTGCACGAGTGCGGCATCCCAAAGAAGATGGCGCTCGAGCTCTTCAAGCCGTTCGTCATGCGGCAGCTCGTCGAATTGGGGCACGCGCACAACATCAAGAGCGCCAAGCGCCTCACCGAGCGCGCGACTGACGTGGTCTGGGAGGTGCTCGCCGACGTGATCAAGGATCATCCGGTGCTCCTCAACCGCGCCCCAACCCTGCACCGCCTCGGCATCCAGGCGTTCATGCCAGTTCTTGTCGAGGGCTCTGCCATCCGCATCCATCCGTTGGTGTGTACGGCGTTCAACGCCGACTTCGACGGTGACCAGATGGCGGTCCACGTGCCGCTCTCCGAACCAGCACAGCAGGAGGCGCGGGAGTTGATGCTCTCGTCCAACAACCTCTTGTCGCCGGCGGACGGTTCGCCGATCGTCTCGCCAACGCAGGATATGGTGCTCGGCTGCTTCTACTTGACCCTAGAAACGCCGCTTGCCGACGGGGCGAAGCGCCGCCGATTTGCTGACGAAACCGAGGCGCTCCTCGCCTACGACCTCGGCCAGATCGCGATTCACGCTCCTATCGACGTGGTCGCAAAGGTGTGGGATGAGGCGAGCGAACAGTTGGTTGACAAGCGCATTGAGACCACGATTGGTCGCGTGAAGTTCAACGAGATCCTTCCTGACCGACTCCGATTTGTGAACCAGCCACTCGCCCGTGCGGATCTTCGAGCGCTCATTAGTCGCTCGTTCCAGCTGCTTGGCAAGGCCGAGACCGCACTGCTCGCGGACGGCATCAAGCGCGTGGGGTTCGAAGCGGCTACTCGAGGTGGAATGACGATCTCGGTCTTTGACATCGCCATGGCGCAGGGGAAGAAGTCGATCATCGCTGACGCCGACAAGGAAGTTGCGAAAGTCGATGGCCAGTACACCCAAGGACTCATTACAGATGAGGAACGCTACAAGAACGTTATCCGAGTTTGGCAGAGGGCCACGGGCGAAATTGGATCCGCCATGATGGAAGAGCTCAATGCTAAGAAGGGTGGACGCGACCCCCAATTCCATCCACTCCTCATGATGACCAACTCAGGTGCACGAGGGAACAAGGGCAATATCGGTCAGCTCGGTGCCATGCGCGGACTCATGGCCGATCCCTCGGGCCGCATCATCGACGTTCCGGTGAAGTCAAACTTCCGCGAAGGGATGACGGTGCTCGAGTACTTCATCTCGACGCACGGTGCGCGCAAGGGTCTCGCTGACACGGCGCTGCGAACTGCTGACTCTGGCTATTTGACGCGTCGTCTGGTTGACGTCGCGCAAGATGTGATCGTTCGCGTCGAGGACTGCGGAACCACAGAGGCGACGCTTATCACCCTCGCCGATACTGCTGACGTGACTGGCACGGAGTGGCCAATCGCCGCCGACCACCCAGACATGAATGATCTGCGCAGCGCCTTTGCGCGTCGACTTCTTGGTCGCATTGCCGCTGAGGAGATCAAGGTTGGGGCTGGGCACACGATCGCGCGTGGCGAAGTGATCAGCGAAGAGCACTCCTCAGGAATCGCCGCCGCTGTTGATGTGGTTGCGGTGCGATCACCACTCTCATGCGTTGCTTCGGCGGGAGTCTGCCAGGCTTGTTATGGTCGTAACCTTGCAACCGGGAAGTTGATCGAGATCGGCGAGTCGGTTGGCATCATGGCGGCTCAGTCCATCGGCGAACCAGGCACGCAGCTCACCATGCGAACGTTCCATACCGGCGGCGTTGCTGGGCTCGACATCACCGCAGGTCTGCCGCGCGTTGAAGAGCTCTTCGAGGCCCGCAAGCCGAAGGGAAAGGCGGAGATTAGCCGCATTGACGGTGTGGTAGAGGTCATTCGCAGCGATGCCGGTACCGTCGTTGAGGTAACCCATAGCGAGAAGTACGAGATTGAACTTGATCTGCCGATTGATGCCGCACTGACCGCTCGTGAGGGCGACCTGGTCGAGGCTGGCCAGCTCATCGGAACCTCAGCTACTTCGGGGGATCTGACCGCGCCCGTGAAGGGGCTGCTTGTGAAATCAAAAAATGGGCTGGTGATTCGCGCCGAGGACGTCGTCCCAGCGTCGAAGTATCCAATCCCGCACAACGCCAAGTTGTTGGTCAAGAGCGGAGATCGAGTCCGCGCCGGTGATCCGCTGACGGATGGGCCACTTGATCCGCAGGAACTCCTGGAGGTCCGAGGCCGCGCCGAGGTTCAGAATTACCTCGTCAAGGAGGTCCAGAAGGTCTACCGAAGCCAGGGTGTAACAATCTCCGATAAGCACATCGAGATCATCGTGCGCCAACTCCTGCGCAA
>RGCW01000058.1 GCA_009919005.1 Candidatus Aquidulcis sp.
ATGAGGTCTTGCGCAACGCGGCGAAAGAGCTCAAATGATTCGATCCGGTTGACGATGGCACCTTGGCGCTGAGTTACTGGGGTGCCACGTCGGATAGAGATGGCAATGACATATTCAGGGGCGGTCTTGCCGACCCATCCAACAAAGGTGAAGTTGTAGTGGTCTGAATCCCATGCACCCTTGCCGCCGTCGGCATCTTTCAGCCAGATCTGAGCTGTGCCGGTCTTGCCCCCGTACGCGTACCCGTCCATGCGTGTCAGCTTCGCGTAAAACGGGACGCTCTTGGTCACCTGACCAGTCATACGAACCATTTGCGCAGACACCTCTGGCGTCGTAGCTGTGCCTCGCACAGTGATGGGTACTTGAACACCATCAATGGATTCCACAAGTCGCGGGCGGACCAAGACACCCCCGTTTACGAGCGCGGAGTAGGCCACAGCGAGCTGAATCAAGGTAGTGCCGACCCCCTGGCCGAACGATGCATTCGCCACATCAATCTCTCGCCATCGACGATCGGCTGGATCGTTTACCAGCCCCTGGCTTTCACCAACCGCATCGATACCGGTCTTTCCGCCAAAGCCAAAGCGAAGCCAGGTAGCGTAGATTCGCCGTGCAGCCTCGCGGGCATCGCTACCGAGCGAGAGTCCGACCTTACTGAAGACGACATTGCGACTCCAGGCCAGCGCGGCTGAAAGGGTCATTGATCCCTTTGACTTGAGATCAGAATTTCGCACTTTCGTGGCGCCGTTATCAAGGGTAAGTACCAGCTCATCGTTGATCTGTGTTGAAGGGGTGTACTGACCCGATTCGAGTGCGGCCACTGACGTGATTGACTTCATCACCGATCCTGGTTCATACACGCTCGTCATCGCGGGATTGATAAAGCGACTTGGATCTCGCGCAGCGGTGACGCCAAAGTTATTCGCATCGTAGGCGGGCCATGATGCTGATGAGAGAACCGCGCCGGTATAGGGATTGATGACGATAGCGCTGACCGATTCAGCGTCGTCGGCAATGCCCGCCGTTGAAACCTCCTGCTCTACAAGGGTTTGCAGGGTTGCATCTATGCAGAGTTGTAGATTCGAGGAGGCTCGTCCCGCAGTCACCGGTGTCGTGGTGAGTTGTCCGTCAGCGCCGCGGACGGTGGTGCTCACACTCGCCGCCCCCGCGAGCTGCTCGTTGTAGAACTCCTCAACGCCGTACTGTCCTCCCCCGTCGGCATTGACGAATCCAAGGATGTGGCTTGCGAGGGATGTTCCAACGCCCCCACCTGGCTGCGGATAGAGTCGAACGCGAACCTCTTCAAGAGAAACGCCGCTAACCCGGCCAGCCCCAATCTCGCCACGGACGATCTCGGTTTGAGCATCGTCTAAGGCTGGTAGTACGACTGCCCACCGGCGCCCAGCCTCCAAAGTTGCACGTACCTTTGAGGCGGATGACGGGCTCAACGAGAGGGCCGAGATCAGCGCCTCAGCCGTTGCCGTGCGATCTGCCAGTGCGAGGCTCGTGCTTGCCACGATCAGTCGGTGGCGAAGCACTGTCGTTGCCAGCACCACGGCACCCGTACGATCCGTGATCGTGCCTCGAATCGGCTCGTTGGTCACCGTCGTCCGCAACTGAGCCGCCGCAGCTTCCAAGAGTTGATCCCGAGCAATCACCTGCCAGTAGCCCAATCTCGCCACGCAGACAGCGGCGATCAGGATCAGGACCACCGAGAGGAAGTCGGTTCGCCCGCGCGAATCCGTGCGAACGGTTCGTGGGTCAGGCGCCACTTAGCGGACCTCCACGACGAGCGGATCCGTGAGCTGAACGACGCCCAGACCCGTGACCCGCCGTCGGACGGCCGGCTCACGCCCAAGGCGACTCATATCGGTTTCGCCAACGCGAATCTCTTCCATGAGGCGCGTCTGCTCATCTACCAGTGACGTCACCACGGCGTTCGAGGTAGAGATGGCGATCGAGAGAATCGTGAGAATGAAGACGCCTCCGAAGAACACCGCAGTCGGCATCATCAGGGCGCCGAGCTGCGCGCTGAGTCCCCCGTGCCGCTCCACGGCGTTCCACGACGTGACGCCAATCCGTCCGCGCGGAGCCGCGCCCGGGATTACGGCGGTGCGTGGCGTTGGCGTGCCAGGGGCGGGTCGGACGCCCACGCGAATGGAGCCACTGCCCGTTGCTCCCGCCTGAGGCCTGAAGGAGTTGCGGATCGCAGCGCGCTGACGAGCGGCCGCTGCAGCTCGCCCATCGGAGATGCGCGGCTGATACGGAGGGGTTACAAGCTGGGCGCCACGCAGTGGTCGGCCGATCGTTGTCATGCTGCATGCTCCAGGCGAACGGCTGCGCGCAGCTTTGCACTACGACTTCGCGGATTATCGGCAATCTCTTGTTCACTCGCCGTGATCGGGTGCTTGTTGACCAGTCGCAGCTCTGCCCGGTGATTGCAGGCGCATACGGGGAGTTGCGGCGGGCAGATGCAGTCGCGTGCCGCGGCGGCAAACGCCTGCTTGACGATGCGATCCTCGAGAGAGTGATAGGTCAAGACTACGATACGACCACCAACACGAAGGGCGGAGATCGCCACGGTCAGCGCAATGCGCAGCGCAGTCATTTCGTCATTGATGACAATCCGCAATGCTTGAAACACACGCGTTGCAGGGTGAATTCGGGGTGGCCGACCCTGGCGCTGTGGCACCACTTGTTCAATCAAACGTGCGAGCTCTTCTGCCGTTGCGACTGGCGCCTGCTCTCGTGCAGCGCCGATCGCGCGAGCAATCTTTCCTGCATTTGGCTCTTCGCCGTAGGTGCGAAAGATCTGCTCAAGTTCAGCAATGCTTGCTTGCTCGAGCAGCGTCGCCGCCGTCTCTCCAGACCGCGTGTCAAAGCGCAAATCCAGTTCGCCGCCAGCACGAATGCCAAAGCCGCGAGCGCGATCAGCTAGTTGATCTGACGAGAGTCCGAGATCAAAATACACGCCATCAATGTTGGTAAAATTGGCATCCGCCAACGCCTGAGCAAGGTCTCTACTATTTCCATGGAAGGTGGAGAGTCGACTACCGAAGCGTTCAAGTCGCGCACGGCTTCGTGTGATCGCACCACCATCGGCATCGATGCCGAGCAGACGACCGTGCGGCGCATTCGCTTCGAGGACCGCTTCGGCGTGTCCGCCACCCCCAAGATTTGCATCAACGTAGGTGCCATCTGATCGCACATCTAGGGCGGCGAGCAGTTCTGCAAGAAGGACGGGGCGATGGAGGGTCGCACCCGTCGCCATTAGAAGCCGAGCTCCTCGAGTTGTGCAGCCAGAGCGTCCGATGACTCCATCCCACCGCGATAGGTATCCCATCGCTGCGGGGTCCAGATCTCAGCGTGATCTCGCGCGCCAACAACCATCGCTTCAACGTCGAGTTGACCCCAGGCTCGCAACGTCGCGGGGAGCAGCAAGCGGCCCTGTGCATCAAGTTCAACCTCAAACGCGCTGCCGAAGAGGAAGCGGGCAAACTCCCGTGCGGTGGCGCTTCCCGTTGGCAGTGCGGCGACGCGAGTGGCGAGGTCATCCCAGGCGGCACGCGGGAAGATCGCCAGGCAGTTATCGAGCCAACGGGAGACGAAGGCCCCCTCATCGAGCTGCGCTCGGAATCGGGCCGGAACGGCTACGCGTCCCTTCCCATCGATGGCATGACGATATTCGCCGGTAAACACCAGTACACCCCTCCGCCGCG
>RGCW01000059.1 GCA_009919005.1 Candidatus Aquidulcis sp.
GAGTCGCCGCGGGTGAACTGGCTGACGCGGCCGGTGCTGGGGCGGTGGGTGCCACCGGTGCGATGCCACCACCGAGGAGCAAGAGTTCGAGCCCGAGGCGGAGGTCGGCATCGCCACGACCAACCTCGACGCGACGCAAGGCTGTGGCGAGTCCGAGAAGTGCCTCACGAGTGCGGCCCGCAAGGCCGATCGTCGCGCCGCCTCCGTCGGAGAGATCCAGGCCAGCCGGGAGCTTTGACGCATCGCCTGGAACACTGCCACCTCCCGCAAGCGCAGCATGGAGACCACGCCGCACGAGATCGGTGAGACGATCGGCAACAACACGTGGATCACGCCCCCGTGCTTCAAACTCCGCAAGGATCGCGAGCCCCGTTGGCGCATCGCTATCAAGGATTGCGCAGGCGAGTTGTTCAATCCGATCAGCCCCTGGTAGTCCGAGAAGTTCTTCGACGTCTGCTGCCGTGAGCGGATCAGCCCCCGAGGAGAGGAGCTGGTCAAGCATGGATTCGGCATCACGCATGCCGCCGTCGGCAAGGCGTGCCAGGAGCGCAATTGCGGCCGGTTCGGCAACCCGCTTCTCCGCTGCGAGGATGGCCTCTAGTTTGGCGGCGATTTCAGAGCGAGCGATCGGTCGGAAGTCGAAGCGTTGAAGGCGCGAGAGGACGGCCGGCCGAATCTTGGAGGGATCGGTCGTACAGAAGATAAAGACGAACCCTGGTGGCGGCTCCTCAAGCCACTTCAAGAGTGCATCCCAGGCGTCGTTGGTGAATCGGTGCACCTCGTCAAGGATGAGGACCTTGCGCTTGAGGTCCGTGGGCGGGTTGGTGATGAGTGGGATCAGATCGTCGCGAACATCGTCGATGCGGTTGGAGGTGGCGGCGTTGGACTCGACAACGTCAAATGTGGCCCCGTCAGTAATGGCCACGCAGGAGCGACAGGTGCCACACGGCTCGCCCTCACTCGGCGCGAGGCAGTTCAGCGCCTTCGCGACGATTCGAGCGGTCGAGGTCTTGCCGGTACCACGTGGCCCAACAAAAAGAAGCCCATGACCGAGTCGGCCATCGGCGACCGCGCGACGAAGGGTCTTGGCGATCGGGTCTTGGCCGCGTAGCTCACCGAAGGTGGTGGCGCGATATCGGCGATAGAGTGCCAACTGGTCCGTCATGCTCCCCTCCCCGTCGCTCGGTGCGCCATCTACCGCAACAGTGCCGCCGGCCGAGCCATCCACTGCGCCCGCCGCGATCCGCTTAGCGCTGCTTCCTTCCGGACCTGACGCGGTTCACAGAGCGTCGTCGCGCGGAGTCCGACCGACGGCAGGGGGATCATAGACGACCCGACCGCCGCAGTTCGCGCAACGATCGCCCCGAGTAGGACCGTTCCAAGGCACTCTATCCATCTCGTCCATTTGGACGTACGAGCGCGGATGGGGGCGAACCATGGCACATACCGTTGACCTACATGCTTACGGTGTCACGGCGGAGCGAGGCTTCCTGCCCCTGGCAGATCCCAATCCGGCGATCCCGCTGGCCAATGGTGAGTGGCATGAGACGGCGCGAAACCTTCCGAGCCTGATCCCAACTGGTCGTATCCGCGAGATCATTGAGGCGCTGCCCCCATTCCGAGCCGACCTCCTCGATCGAGAGGAGGACCTAGAGACGGCGATGCGCAGCCTGAGCTATCTCGGTCAGGCCTATGTCTGGGGTCAGCCCGAAGCGCCTACGGCACTACCCGCCTCCCTCGCCGTGCCGTGGCATGAGGTTGCGGCAGCGCTCGGCCGCGAGCCAATCCTCTCGTATGCCAGTTACGCCCTGTGGAACTGGCGCCGCATCGACGAGTCAGGTCCCATCGCGCTCGGCAATATCGCCCTATTGCAGCACTTTCTTGGCGGTCTCGATGAGGCCTGGTTCATCCTGATTCACGTGGACATTGAGCGACGGGCCGGAGCGGCTCTCGCCGCTGGCGCTCGGACGCAAACTGCCATTGCTGCTGGCGATGATGCCGGCGCAACGGTTGCGCTCAGTGAACTCGGTGACGCTCTCGATGGGATCCTCGCGACCATGAAGCGCATGCCAGAGTCCTGTGACCCATATGTGTACTACCACCGCGTGCGCCCCTACATCTTCGGTTGGCACAACAACCCTGCCCTTCCCGGCGGACTCATCTACGAAGGGGTTACCGCGTACGCTGGGAAGCCGCAATCGTTCCGCGGTGAAACTGGAGCCCAGAGCACGATCGTGCCATGTCTCGATGCCGTGCTTGGCGTTGAGCATGCCCCCGATGAGTTGCGCACCTATCTGATGGAGATGCGTCGATACATGCCGCGCAAGCACGTTGGTCTCCTTGAGGCATTTGAGGCTGGACCGACGGCGCTCAGTCGAGTAACGGCACTCGGTGCTGCGGCTCCCTCAGGACTCGTTGCGGCGCGCAATCGCGCAGTGGACCTACTGCGCGCCTTTAGGGCACTTCACCTTGAATATGCGGCGACCTACATCAACCGACAAGCGGCAGCAGCAACCGGCAACCCAACCGATGTTGGCACTGGCGGAACGCCGTTCATGAAGTACCTGAAGAAGCACCGCGACGAGACGGAGTCGTCACTCACCAAGAGCTAGAGCCTAGCGACCGAACAGGCTCCGCAACACAAATCGCAGGTTTGCGGGACGCTCTGCCATGCGACGGAGGGAGTACGGCCACCAGTCCGGACCATAGGGCGTGTAGATGCGCACCCGCCAGCCAGTGCGCCGCAAACGTTCTGCCAGTTCAGCGCGGACGCCATAGAGCAGCTGAACCTCGCCGCGCGCCTTCGCGGCGTCACCTAATTGATCAATGATCCGATCGTCATGCGTTCCAAAGGCGACGTGTAGCGGTGAGCCGAGTAGCCGCTCGGCCAGGCCGAGATAGGCAGCGTCAACGGCCGCCGACTCTCCAACGCCGTCAACGCCTGGATCATACGCGCCCTTCACCAGTCGAATCGGCACACCTGCGGAGATCAGTCGATCGACATCGCGCATCGAACGCCTCATGTTTGCTTGCAGCACCGTGCCAACCGGTCGGCCGGCAGCGCGCGCAGTGCACACAATCTCGTGGAGTTGATCCAGGCTATGTGGATACTCAGCATCAACACGAACAAAGCCGTGCACCGACTGCGCGGTGGTCAAGATTCGTTCAAGTCGTGCGGCAGCCAGGTTGCTCCCCTCTTCAAGTCCGAGAGCGGTGAGCTTTACGCTGACGTTCGGTTCCAGCCCCGCAGTCGACTGTGCGATGAGGAGAGCACTGGCATCGGCAGCGTAGGTATCGGCGCTGGCGCCCGATGATGCCTCTCCGAGTCGATCGAGGGTGACGGTGAAGCCGCGGCCTTTGAGATCGAGCGCGACGGCAACGGCCTCAGGGATGGTATTGCCGGCGACAAAGCGCCGGACCGATCGCCGACCCCAGGCGGTGCCTTGAACCGCACGACCCAACGCTGCGGCACGACTCATGCGGAGGAGGACTGCGCGACTGAGAGCGAAGAGCGGATTCACGCCTAAATCCTAGCGCGAGAGGGAGGGGTCAGGGTCGGTCGCGTAGGTGAATGAGCGCAGCAACCGCCTCGTCAAGCGACCAGACAACCGCACCCGAGGCGCGGATAGCTCCAACCACGAACAGGTTGATCCCATCGGCGGGAACCAGCCCCTTACGGC
>RGCW01000060.1 GCA_009919005.1 Candidatus Aquidulcis sp.
GGCGAACGTAGTTGGGCGATCGGCGTATGTCGAAAGATGCTGGCCAACCTTCGTCGCAAGCGCACGCGTCGCGAGGGGCTCATTGGACGATTCATTCGCGATCTCATCCCGCCGTCACCACCACCCCTGGTGCGGAGAGACGAGGAGCTCGCATCTGCACTGGCGACGCTGCCGGCCTCGGATCGGGAGGCGCTTCTTCTGGCAGTCTGGGATGAGTTGCCGCCTCGTGAGATTGCCAAGGTACTCGGGATCAGCCCAAATGCAGCGGCGATCCGTGTCCATCGCGCGAAGCGACGCTTGCGCGAACGCCTGGAGCCCTAGCCCTGAAAGAGTTGATGGGATCGCGACATTGCACGATTAGAAGTCACTGCGTATGTTCACGCAGCGAGATGAGAGAGGAGAGCACTCATGCGACTTGAAGATCGACTGAAGAGCGCGGATCCAGCACGAGGCGTGGCGCCACTGCCCATCACCCAACGAAAGGCCATGGCGCGTGCCCTCCTCAATCAACGGATCGCCGATACGGCGCCAAGGGCGCCTCGCCGCCGTCTTGTTCTCCCTATCGCGCTGGCAACGGCGCTGGTTGTGACGGTTATCGGGTTTACCCGTCCTTCGTCAAGCACCTTAGCCTGGAGCCCAATCGCGTTGACAGATTCAGCCGTGACGTCCGAAGAGCTCAAGTCTTCATGCACCGAAGATCTTCCTTTAGACGCAGCGCAACTTCGCGGGATCACTGCCGAGAGCTTGTCCTTAGTAGACCTTCGCGGGAATGCAGGGCTCGCGATCTGGTCAACACCGGAGATGGACTTCCACTGCATGGTCTTCCTCGGCGACAACGGCAGTATCGTGCGCGGACCAACGATGTTTGGCGAACCACAACCCTACGCAGATACTCGACTATCAGTTGACTTCATGGCAGGAACAGAGTGGATGGGGAAGATGATCATGGTGCTCTCAGGGCATGCACCCGCTGGAACATCGAGTGTGTATGTTGTGGGCGAACAGAGTGAAGCGTTCTATGCCACGCTCAATGAAGAGGGACGTTTCGCAGTCTGGTGGCCAACGACGGACGCCCCACTCCAAGGGACCGTTGTGGCACGCGATGCTGAACAGGGAGTGCTTGACACCCTTGAACTCTCGTCGGCCAGCGCCGCAGGGCGCGCCACGCAGACCGCTCCACCCAACACCGAAGTTCCTTCTGAAGACAACCCAGGCGACGAACTGTCGCCTCCAGGGGGCGACGCTCTGGACCCGAGAGCGTTGGCACCTCGCGATCCCAATGCAACGGTGGGTGAGTTAGCGACAATCTCAGACCTTGTGGTGCCGACAGAGGTTTCCGCCGGCGCCCCCCTCATCATCAAATTCCGCATGGTGGATCCAGCGGGAGCCCAGTCCCCGGTTGCGTTTATTGGCGGTCCAAGCGGTTGGGTCTCAACCTGGTGTGGGTTTGGCATGCTCGCAACCCTGGTATCAGGAAACGACAACGACGGAGTCTATGAGGTGAGCTGCCTCATTCCTGCAGGCGCACCGAATGCGGAGTATCAGGTATTTCTCGGGTGTGAATGCATGTTTGCCGATGGCCGAAGCGCGATGGGTGTGGGAACTGGGTTCTCGTTCAGGGTCGTCGGCGGCAGTAGCGACGCTGCCGCCCCGGAGATCCTCGTTGTCACCCTCAGTTTGGCGAGCATCGCTGCTGGAGGGACGATTGATATCACCACCACTGCGCGCGACGAGAGTGGCATCGCTTACGTTGTTGCCTGGGTTGAAGGGCCGAACGGGCGGATCACGGATGACGCTGGTGTGCCATGGGCGAAAGAGATGGGCCTAACGTCGATCACGAGAAGGGATATCGGTGACGGGCGGATGGAGTTTGTTCAGACTGTGACGATGCGCGACGACGCCCCGTCAGGAACCTATCGCGTCTGGTACTCCGTTGGAGACCTCATCGGCAATCGCGATGCGCTCTACTCAATCACCCTTGCAACATTTGAGGTGAGGTGATCACTCTCGCGTTTGAGCGACGCCATCAAAGAGTGCGAGCTGCTCATCTTCGCGAAGGTCAGAAGTTGCAATGCCGATGAGACGGTAGGCACTTCCGCGCGCCGTCTTCTCAAGGAGTGCACGCGCCGCTTCGAAGATTGGGCCAGCGAGATCTGACGGCTGCGCAAGCTTCACTTGACGCGTGATGGATTGGAACTCGGCGTCCTTTAGTTTGAGTGTGACCGTGCGTGCAAGCAGGCCCTCGCTACGCAGCGAATACGACACCTCTTCTACGAGTCCCAAGAGCAGCGTCTCGAGCGCCTCTGGATCGGCGATGTCGTCATCCAGCGTCATCTCGCGGCCGAGCGACTTGCGTTCACCTCCGTCATCAACCGGTGTGTCATCAATGCCGCGTGCCAAGAGCTTGAGATCTGGTCCGCGATCACCGAAGCGGCGAACGAGATGATCATCAGGTGCGTTGGCGAGATCGCCACAGGTGAGAATGTCTAGTTCGCGCAAGACGCTCTGTGCAACAGGGCCGATGCCAGGAATCACGCCGACCTTTCGCGGAGCGAGCCATGCGGCTTCACTGCCTGGCGGAACAATCGTCAGGCCATTCGGCTTCTCTGCACCTGCTGCAATCTTGGCTACCAACTTGTTTGACGCGCCACCAACGCTAATCGTTAGACCCGTTGCTGATTTGACTGCGGCGCGGATGCCACGACCTGCGTCTTCAAGTGAACCGTGCAACTGCTCAGTGCCGTTCAGATCGAGATACGCCTCGTCCACGGAGACCTGTTCAACGACGGGGCTCCATCCGCCGAGCACCTCCATCACTTCGCGCGACACATCGCTGTAGCGATCGTGGCGCGGCGGAATCAGGATCAGGTTCGGGCAACGCGCGCGCGCAACGTGTACTGATGTTGCGGCGCGAACGCCAAAGGCACGCGCCTCATATGAGGCGGCGCAGATCACACCACGAGAACCTTCGCCGTATCCAACGGCAACGGGTTTTCCAGC
>RGCW01000007.1 GCA_009919005.1 Candidatus Aquidulcis sp.
GTGGGCATGCCTGGTCGCAAGGTGGTGTCCATCAATGGCGACGGTGGATTCGCCTACAACGTGATGGAGCTTGCCACGATGGTCGAGCAGAAAATCCCGCTCACAGCCATCGTGTTCAATGACAATGCCTACGGCAACGTCAAACGTATCCAGCAGATGCGTTTTGGCGGCCGCACCATCGTTTCCGATCTGCATAACCCCGACATGATGAAACTGGCTGACGCTTATGGTGTCGAGGGACGCAGGGCCCAATCTCCCGCGGAATTGAAATCCACCCTGGTTGATGTGTTCAAACGCGATGAGCCGGTGTTGATTGAGGTTCCTGTCGGCCCCATGCCGATTGTCAATTTCAAGACCCGTCGCGAGCATCGTTCGAAGGTCTGGTGGCATAGAACTCTGGACTTCAAGGCGAACCACACTGCCGAAGCGACGCTGACGCAGACCCGCTTCAATTGCCTCGAGTAGATCGTCCGCCTCATCCTCAACCGTATCAAGGTCGGCATCGCGAGTGACGCGGAAGAGATGTGCATCGATAATCTCAGAACCTGGAAAGAGCAGGTTGAGATGCGCAGAGATGATCTCTTCAAGCAGCATCCAATCACTCGCACCGAATTGCACGATGCGGCCAAGGATCGTTGGCACCTTGACCCGGGCAAGCGTGACCTCACCTCCGTCGTGAATTCGGAGTCGCACGGCAAGGGAGAGACTGAGCGAACTGACCAGCGGGAACGGCTGCTCAGCATCAATCGCAAGCGGGGAGAGCACGGGGAAGATCTCTCCCATGAACCGTTCGCTTAGCATGGACCGCTCTGCAGGATCAATTTCGGCCCAAGTGCGGAGCTGTCGATGCTCGCGACGAAGCTCTTCCGTGAGGTTCGTCCAGCAAGCTTGTGCTGTCTGCGTCAGCAGCTGCGTCGCATCACGAATCTGGGCAAGTTGCTCAGTCGGCGTCCGACCATCCGGGCCGACGACACGAACCGTCGCGAGTTGCTGCTCGCGTATCCCAGCGACGCGGACCCCATAAAACTCGTCAAGGTTTGTGGCTACGATCCCAAGGAACCGGAAGCGGTCGAGAAGGGGTCGGCGCCGGTTCTGCGCTTCGGAGAGCACTCTCGCGTTGAACGCGAGGAGAGAGAGTTCACGGCTAACGCCGTAGCTCATCGTGGTCCGCTCATGCAGGTCGGGCAGGCACAGCGTTGTCGAAGGAGCGACCAGGTGTAGTACCCAGTTCTATGTCCATCGCCCCAAAAGAGACAGAGCGCGTAACTCCCGACCATCTCGCCCCCCTCGAGTCGAGTCTGGCTGGCGCTGAGGGTTGGGTTAGCGTCAAGCCATCCGGGAAGCCCGGCTTCGCCGCGGCAGTAGGCGCACGGGCAAAGCCAACGCAGGGGAACCGCCTCGTAAGTGCTGACATGTCCATCACGCCACTCCAGTTCAAGGCGCTGCTCTTCACGGAGGATCCGAATGGCGACAGGGGCCTCGTGCGCTGACTCTGACATTGCTCGATTCTAGGTGCCGCTCGTAAACGCCCGATGAGCGACTACGATGCTCTTCATGGTGAAACGAGGGCAGAGTCACGACACAGCCGCATGTTTGGTCGGGTCGCGAGCGTGAGTCGAGCGTGGCCTGCGGTGGCAGCACGCCTGGTCGGCGTAACAGTGCTCCTGCTGGCTATCACCGCCGTCCCCAGCCCCTGGAGCATGCCGACCGATGAAAACGCGCCAGCCCTCCTGCGGGCCGTCATCGTCTCAGACCCGCTTCCGGGTCGAGATGGACTCTCGGGGAGTGCCACCGTCGAACTCCTTGAGGGCACCCGCGCAGGGGAGCGCCTCGTCGCGGCAGTAGACCAGGCCACCGATATCGCCGGCTCCATTCCGTATCGCGTTGGCGACGAGGTGCTGCTCGCCCAGGTGACGGACGCGGGCGGTGGCGAAGTATTCGCCGTTGCCGATCGCTCGCGCGGGGTGGCACTGGCCCTAGCCCTGGGGCTCTTGGCAGCGGCGGTGATTGCGATCGCTGGTGCGGTTGGCGCACGGTCACTCCTCGCACTCGCCGTTACGGGAGTCGTCCTTGTGCGATTTGGCATCCCCGCACTCCTCTCTGGGGTCTCACCGCTGGTCGTCGCCGGTGCTATCTCTCTTGTCGTCGGCGTCTCATCCGTGGTGATCACCGAGGGGGTGAATCGACGAGCCTCGGCAACAATCATGGGGATTGGCGGCAGCCTTGCTGCCGTGGCTTGCATCTCAATCGTTCTCGATCGCCTCCTTGCCTTCACGCCGTTCGCAGGCGATGCGGATCTTGTCAATCTGATTCCACTCTTGGGCGGCAGTGTCGATCTGCGGGGGGTCGGCCTCGCCGCCGCGATGATCGGAACTCTTGGCATCGTCGATGATGTTGCGGCCACGCAAGTTGCTGCGGTCGAACAGATTCGGCAGAGCGATCAGCATGCCGGAGCGCTTGAGGTGGGCCGCAGAGCCTTGGCGATCGGTCGCTCCCATGTTGGCGCCGTGATCAATACCCTTCCGCTCGCCTACTTTGCAGCGTCACTGCCGCTTGTAGTTGCGACCCTTATCGCGCCAGGCGACCTTGCAAACCGTGTGAGCACCGAGACCGTCGCCGTCGAGATAGTACGCGCGATCGCCGGGACGGCAGGGGTTCTCTTAGCAATGCCACTTGCGACCGCGAGCGCGCTCTTGATTGGAGTTGGCGAAGAGTAGCTAGCTCGCGTCGAGACGGTAGCCGACACCTCGTACCGACTCCGGTAACGGCCCACCCGCCTCCTCAAGTTTCCCCCGAAGGCGAGCGACGTGTGGCTTCAAGAGCAGCGGGTCAGGGTTCGCCTTATTTGGCCAGGCTGCGGCGAGGAGGCGCTGCTGAGTCACAACGCGCCCTTTCACCGCGGCGAGTGCCTCCAAGATATTGAACTCAGTCTTGGTGAGCGCGAGGAGTCGCGTGCCAACGTGCACCTCATGTCGGCTGATGTCGATACGAAGCCCAGCGGCGCCCAGAATCGTTCGGTCGCGTGCTGAACCGTCGGCTGGCTCACCACCACGCCGCAATGCGGCACGTACTCGAGCAAGGAGTTCTTGGCGGCCGAACGGCTTCGTAATGTAATCATCCGCACCAGCGTCGAGTGCGTCGACCTTCGCCGTCTCATCGGATTCGCCGGTCAATACGATGATCGGTGTGGCGCTGCGCGCGCGAATCTCGTGGATCACATTAAGCCCGTCGCGCCCTGGCATCGCGAGATCAAGCAGCACGAGTGACGGTCGAGTCGCATCAAATCGCTCAACTGCCGCCACCCCGTCGTAGGCCGGATGCACAACATAGTTAGCCGCACTCAGCAGGGCCGAGATCGCTCCGACCAGGGCGGGATCGTCGTCAACGACCAGGACCGACTGTTGGGGGAGCGTCGTGTCGGTGCTCATGAGGGGAGTATGCCGTGCGGGGCGGATGCGAGGGGGAGCGTCAGCAGAAATCGACTTCCGCCAAAGCCGTTCGGTTCGATCCTGATCTCGCCACCCATTGCCACCAACAGCCGCCGAGCGGCGTACAGGCCGATCCCTGATCCGCTGGTCGCTGGACGCTGTGTTCGGCGGACAAACGCCTCGAAGATCTCTTCCCAATCTTCGCGGGGGATTCCCTCTCCGTCATCCGTGAGATAGAGCTCAGCATCTCCGTCTCCAATCCAGCAGCCTATTGAGATGGGCTCTCCGGCAGGTGCGTATTTCGCCTCATTTTCCAGGAGGTGGCCCAGCACCTGTCGAAACCGGCTCTGATCGGCGAGCACCATGATGTGTTGCTCGGGCTCCTCCCAGCGCAGTGGGTGATTGCGAAGGAGCGGCGACATTTCGCGGATCACCTCACTCGTGACCGCCCCGAGGTTCATTGGCGCGCGTTCAAGGGGAAGGCTGGAGCCTGGTCGCGCGGCCGTGAGGATGGAGTCGATCTGTAGATTCAGCCGCCCAACCTGCTGGATCGCAGCTTCTCGCCATGTAGCAAGGTCTGCGGCGCTTGCGGGCGATACCCCCGTTGCAGCATCGGCGATCAGTTCGACGTAGGCGCTCAGCACCGCCAGTGGGGTCCGAAGCTCATGTGTGACAAGGGAGAGGAGCTCGGCGCGAGCAGTGTCGATGAGCGCGATCTCCTCATCGCGATGCGGCACTTACGACCTCGAGGCGTCGCGCTCCGCGAGCCAGCGCTCTGCATCGAGTGCGGCGCGACATCCATCACCCGCGGCGGTCACGGCCTGGCGGTATCGGTGATCGTGCACATCTCCGGCGATGAAGACACCGTCAATTTGAGAGGCGGTGGTGTCGCTCTCGAGCTGCAGATATCCCGCGGCATCGACCGGTAGCGCCCCACCGAGCAACGCAGTATTTGGCTTATGGCCGATCGCCACGAAGAGACCACCAACGGCGAGCCGCTCTGGAGTGCTCAATGAGCCGGTGGTGTCTCGGAGCAGCACCGCCTCGGTGCTCCTCTCACCAAGCACCTCAACCACCTCACGATTCATGTGCAGTTGAATATTCGGATGAGCCTCGACGCGCGAGATCATGATCTTGCTGGCTCGGAAGGAATCGCGACGATGTACGAGGTGCACCTTGGTAGCAAAGCGAGTCAGGAAGAGCGCCTCCTCTAGTGCGGTGTCGCCACCGCCGACCACGACGACCTCTTGGCCCTTAAAGAAAAACCCATCGCAGGTCGCGCAGGCACTAACGCCGCGTCCACGGAGGCGTGTCTCTGATTCCAGCCCGAGCCAGAGTGCCGATGCACCCGTTGCAACGATAATCGCTTCCGCCTGGAATTCACGCCTTGCGCTCCATACCCGCAAGGGCTGAGCGCTCAGGTCTACTCGGTCGACGTCCTGATCCACCATCGTTGAACCGAATCGTTCGGCCTGCGCCCGCATCTTCGCCATCAGGTCCGGACCGTCGATGCCGTCGGGGAACCCAGGGAAGTTTTCGACCTCACTGGTGAGCATCAGCTGTCCGCCAGGGGCGTACCCGCCGATGACGATCGGCGCGAGTCCAGCCCGCGCCGCATAGATAGCCGCGGTGAGACCGGCTGGCCCAGAGCCGAGGATCAGGAGCCTCGCCGTCGTGGGCGCGGTGGCTGTGGTGCTCGTTGCGGTGGAGGTGCTTGCGGATTGGTCACCGGCACCAAAGTCGATTGCCGCTCCGAACCCGTTAGGTACCTTCCCCTCTGTCATGTGACGATTCTACGCCCCCAGCGGTTTGAGGCTTGGCCCTTATCGAAAGAGATCCCAATCCGGGGGCATCAGACTCGAGCGTGCGCTCCCGTCTTCGGCAATCTGGGGATGGGCGCCGCGGATGAGAGCGAGCGGCCGTCGTGCGGTCTTCCCGAGAGCGAGCTCTGCCGTCGCCGCGATCTGATCAGCGACCGCACGGACCGTCGCCGCCATGGTTCGTCCGTCGGCGTCGGGTGTGCCTCGAAGATCTTCGAGTGCAGCGATTCCCGCAACGCCGATCGCGACATCGGTGATGCCGAGGCGCCAGGGGCGGCCAAAGGAGTCGGTGATGATCACGCCAGGCGCCACGCCAGTGCGGAGGCGAATCGCCTCGCGAATCGCGCGGGCCGAACCGTCGGGATCACGTGGAAGGAGTGTGACGACCTCGCCGCTACGCGGACCGACATTACTGGCGTCAACGCCAGAGTTCGCGAGAACAAACCCGTGTGCTGTCTCGGTGATGATCACGCCGCGATCCATGCGAACGACACGTACGGCCTCTTGCAGCACGACCTCAACCTGGCGTGCGTCGCGACTCCACTTCGCGGCGTACTCGAGCGCCTCTTGTCGGGGGGTCACAGTGTCTAGCTCGACGATGGCCCCCTCCGCCTTTGAGACGATCTTCTGGGTCACGGCGATCACATCGTCGCTGCGTAGACCGCCAATCGCACCGGTTGCGGCAATCTTCGCAACGCAGCGGGCGATCATTGCTGGGAGGTCGTCGCCCGGTTCGATCTCTCCGAGGCCATCAATGGGGAGTGCGAGCAGGCCCTCCGTCGCCCCTTGCGCCGTCGCAGCCCGCTCGCGCTCTATGGCAAGGGTCAGGTCCCTCGGGGTATCGAGGTCTGCGGCGAGTGGCGAGTTGAGCATCTCGATCTGAGCACCGTCACGCGACAGTTCGGCGCGATGCGCCGCTGCGCTATCCGCTCCGAACTGCGGCGTGAAGTCGCGGGGGAGCGGCACCAAGAGCGCCGAGGTCCCACCGTCTGGCGATGGGAGAAGACCCGGCTGAGACCCAGACCAGCTGCTCACAAGTGCGTCGATATTTGTCGCGGTGATCTCAGCGAGGTCTACTGGCAGGATCAGCACCGCAGATGCGCCACTCGCTGTGGCCTGAGCGACGCCGAGTGCAATCGCCGCATTCAAATCAACACCGCCGTCATCGAGTGCCTCGTGTCCGCCGCTGCGCGCCAGTGCGCGGGCGAGCGGGTCAGGCGAGACCAGGATCACGTTGCTGACGATGGTGGCGCGGCCGAGCGCCAAAAGGGTGCGCTCAAGAAGGCGTGCGGAGAACTCACGGCGCTCCTCCTCAGTGAGGAGAGGCGCCATACGCGACTTCGCTGAGTCGATCGAACGGAAGGGGAGGATTGCGGTGACGGTCACGAAACGGCGAGAACGGCGCGCGCAACGGCGAGGCGCGCAGCATCATCGGTCATGACGATCGGCGCAGCCACGCTCTTGCGAACGTGCGGCGTCAGCGCGGCGGCTAGGGCAGGGGTGAGGTCTGCCGTTTCAACGAGGAACGCATCCATCAGCCCGGTCAGGTGCTTGGCAACTCCGGCCGGCGAGACGTCCAGCCCTGCGGCGGCGAGCATACGATCGGCCGGTCCCTTGAGCGCTTTCCCGCCAACTATTGGCGATACGCCAACAACAAGGGCGCCACGAGCACGTGCCGCAGCGATTGCGTCGCGGATGCCAGGGATCGCGAGGATCGGGCCAATCGAGATCAGCGGGTTGGACGGCGCGATGACGATACGCTCTGCGGCGGCGAGGGCATCGAGCGTTTCTGCGGTGGGGCGCGCCGCGTCGGCGCCGTCGAAGGCGACCTCAAGCACCTCAGGTTTCGCCTGTGCGCCAACAAACCAGGGCTGGAACTCCATCCAGCCGTCAGTGGTTCGCAGTCGCGTGCGCAGTGGGTCGTCGGTTGCCATCAAGATCGGCGCTTCGCTGAGTCCGAGTTTGCGCTGAATCTCGCGGTTCACCTCGGTGAGTCGCCCGCCAGCGCGCAGTTGTGCGGTGCGATGAATGTGCAGTGCAAGGTCGCGATCGCCAAGTCGGAACCAGTCGGGTGCGCCGATCTTGCCGATCTGCTCGAGGGCGTTCCAGGTTTCACCGGCGAGCCCCCAGCCGCGCTCACGGTCACCGAGGTCGGTGAGGGTGTACATCAGGGTGTCGTGGTCTGGGCAGATCGTGAGCCCATGCAACTCAAAGTCGTCGCCAGGATTGGCGATGATCGCCAGGTCGCCGGCCGGGAGCGCGGCACGTAACCCGTGGGCGAGCTTCGCGCCGCCGACGCCGCCGGCGAGGAGCGCGACGCGTGGGCTCACGCCGTGAGGGAGGGGAGCACCTCGCGCCCGAAGGCGGCGGCCCACTCAGCCTGATTGCGACCCACGTTATGGAGGTAGATCTTGTCGAACCCCATATCGAGATAGCGCTGAATCGTCTTCCGGTGAGTCTCTAGGTCACTTGAGATCACCATCCGCCCAGCGAAATCTTCGGGACGCACGAGCTTTGCCATCTGCTGGAAATCTGACGGGTTGCGAATATCTTGCTTCGGGAACTTCATGCCGCCGTTCGGCCACTCGCGCATGGCGTTTGCGAGTGCCTCTTCATCGGTCGGCGCCCACGAGAGGTGGAGCTGCAGGATCTTCGGCATTGTGTCAGGGTCCTTTCCAACCGCGCGAGCACCCTCCGCGAACTTGTCGAAGACCGTCTGGATCTTCTCGTCCGCCGCGCCGACGGTGATGATGCCGTCGCAAAGCTCGCCCGTCTTCTTGGCGGTGATGGGGCCAGCCGTCGCAACGTAGATTGGTGGTGGGGCAGGGGGGAGCGTCCAGAGTCGTGTGCTCTCCAACTGATACCAACGTCCGGCGTGCTTCACCTCTTTGCCGGTGAAGAGCTTCCGGATGATTTCAATCGCCTCAAACATTCGCGCAATGCGCTCACCAACCTCAGGCCAGTAGCCGCCAACGACATGTTCGTTCAGCGCCTCGCCCGAGCCGAGGCCGAGCCAGTGGCGACCGGGATACATCGCTTCGAGTGTTGCCGACGCCTGGGCCACCGTGGCCGGATGCATGCGCCAACCTGGGCAGGTGACACCGGGGCCAACGTCGCCCTTGGTTCGTTCAGCAAGAAGGGTCATGACGTTCCAGACGAACGGTGCGGAGCCCTGCTCGGGGACCCACGGCTGGAAGTGATCGGCGGCCATCACGCCGCTAAAGCCTGCCTGCTCGGCGGCAACGGAGTAGTCGACGACTTCCGTTGGGCCGAACTGCTCGAGCATGGCGGCGTAGCCGATCTTTGCGGAGCCCTTACTCATGGCTACTCCTCACCGACCGGCTTGCCGTGCGCACCGATGCGCTCCGGAATGATTTCGATGAGGATGCGTTGCTGCGTCTTGAACGTCGCAAGATTTTTCGCCAAGAGGGCGGGATCGCTCAGGTACTTCGCGGCCATTCGCGCCATCTGCGCCTGAGCCGCCTCCTGATCGTCCACGATGCGCACTCGACCAAGGACCTGGACGTAGTCGTAGCGGTCCTCAACCATGAAGGAGCAGCGGGGATCGCGGCGGAGATTGGCCGGCCAGCGGCGCCCCTCGGCACTGTTCACGAGGATGCGGTCGCCGACGAGCTCGTACCAGACCACCGCGGCGAACGGCGAACCATCGGGATCGATGGTCGCGAGGCTGCCAAACCGTGGTCGGTCAAGGAACTTCCGGATCCCAGGATCGCTAATTCCTAATGGGCTCATGAGGCGTACGCTACACGCAACGGAGCCCGCCGTCCTTAGGAGGGCCCAGAAGTTGCGGAGGTGCCCCATGGCCCAGATCCATCTACACGCTGAGAGTGGCGACTACGCCCCGATTGTCCTCATGCCAGGCGACCCGAACCGCTCCAAGCGGATCGCGGCGCGCTTCGATGGCGGCCTCGAGAAGGCGAAGCTGGTCAACGAGCACCGCGGCCTTCTCGGTTACACGGGAACCATCAACGGTGTTGCGGTGAGCGTGCAGACCACAGGGATGGGTACGCCAACGACCAGTATTGTGATGGAGGAGTTGCTCAACCTTGGCGTTGAGACCTTCGTGCGCATCGGTACCTGCGGTGGCTTCTTGCATCTCGAGACGGGTGACGTGTTGGTCGCCTCCGCCGCAGTTGCAAGCAGTGGGATCGGACCAATTCTCGGATTCGACGAGCCGACCGCACCGACCGCAGATTTTGATGTCACGAATGTGCTCGTCTCCGCCGCAAAGGGTGAGGGGCTCACGACGCATGTCGGTCCGATCGTTACCTCCGACGTCTTCTACGACCCGAATCCTCTCGGCACCGCTCGCTGGGGGGCCCGTGGCTATCTCGGCGTCGAGATGGAATCGGCTGCGATGTTCTTGCTTGCGATGCGCGAGCGCGCCAAGGGCCGACCCGTACGCGCCGGAACGATCCTTACTGTCTCTGACACCATTCGCGATCCGAAGCTTGTCGCAGAGGCGCGTAAGGGCGGGAGTGAGCCGTGGTATCGACTCCCTGAAGATGAGCTGATTCAGCGCATCGATCGCACCATTGGTGCGGCGTTGAAAGCGGCGGCAACCCTCGGCGCACGGTAGCTCTCGTTGAGATCGAGGCACTGCACGTGATCCCAATCGGCGTTGCCCTCGGCACGATCGGCCTCGATGCCGACAGTTGGTTGCGGGCCGCTGGACACCTTGCCGCGGCACCAATCGATCGCCTCTGGGTGTGGGATCACCTGATGGGACGTGGTGCCCCTGAACGCCCGGTCCTCGAGGCGACAACTCTCGCCTCTGTCGCTCTGACGCTCTATCCAACGCTCCACGTGGGGACGCTGGTGCTCGATGTGACGAAGCGACACCCAGCGCTCACGGCAAAGATCGCGGCCACGATCGATGCCTGTGCGCCGGGGCGCTTCACCTTAGGAGTGGGTGCAGGAGGCGATGCTTCTGAGCATGAAGCGCTGGGGATGGAGTACGGCGACGTCGCCCAGCGAATTGCGCGGCTCACCGACCACGTTACCGTGGTGCGTTCCATGCTGCTTGGCGATCCACATGAGCGCGTCACGCTCTCGTCGCCAAGAAGCCTTCGGGAGGCGTCGAGTTCACCACGACCTGGCCCGCGGCTGCGCCTGCTGATCGCCGGGGATCATCCGAGTTCGATCCGACTCGCTGCATCCTCGGCCGACGAGTGGGTTGCCCCCGTTACCACCTTTGCCCGAGGAGAGGCGCTCTTGCGGGAAGCAGAACGGGCGAGTGAGCGCACCGCGCCACCGGTGCGAACCCATCTCCTTCACGAACTTGGCGCGAGCGAGGCCTTCGCAGGCTCTCCGTTCGGCATGAATCCGAAGCGACTACTGGCTGAGGCGCACGAGGCTGGCGCAACGGGGCTGATCATTACGGTGCGCACCGAACGCGATGCCGCCGACGCAGCTCTCCTCATCAAGAACCTGCGATGATACGAGGATGACTGTGAGTTCAGATCGCAATCAGTTCCAGCCGTGCGTGCGTTGCGGCGCGCCAGTGCCACTACAGACCGCCCTTTGCGAGAGGTGCAACCCACTCGGCCTCGCGCAGCCCTCCGCAAGCCAGGCACACGGAACTGTCTTTCTCGGCATTGGTGCTGCAGTGCTCCTCCTGGCCTCACTTGCTGGGAGTGCCTCCCGTGGCGTTGGCCCATTCACAGCAACGATGACAGCTGGGAGTTCAGTGCCCGGCGGTCTCGCGGTGACCATCTCCGTCTCCAATACTGGAGCGACGGCTGGCTCGGCTACGTGCCAGGTCACCACGACCAAGATCGGCAGCGCCGGTCTCTCTGAGATCATCTCCACGCCCCGGATTGAGCCGGGCGCAACGACTCAAGTGGAGCGCGAGTTGAAGCAGTTCGGCAGCGATCCCATCCCGCTGGTGATCACCTGCGGGAACTAGCTCCCCGTCGCTCCGCTCTCCAGGATCCGTTGCAGACGGCGCAGATCTGAGCGAAAGATTGCCGTAAGGATCGGTCGCTGCAGGAATCCCCCAAGATGCCCGAAGAGCGGGGGCCGCAGGTACTCCATCCAGTCGATCCGTGTTTGATCAACTGCAGTCGAGGTGAAACTGAGCAACCCTTCGCCAACAAACGCTCCCTCATGGCGGATCGCAAAGGTGCTCGGCGGATCATATTGTGTGATCACGACCTCATCTGTCGTTGAGATGCCAAAGATCCGTACGGTGGCGCGACCACGGGACCCGGGAGCAACGGGCGGAGGCGTGAGCATCTCAACGCGTTTCATCTCGTGCATCCACTCGGGTTGCCGTGCAATGTCCGAGGCATAGGCCCAGACAGCCGGCCTCGGGGCGGCGATCACAATGGTTAGATGGATTTCGGGTCGGCGAAGTCGACCAGTGCTAATCAGCCATGCGAGTGCGATCTCAGTGACCGTTGCTCCAAGCAGGAGGATGAGCGCAAGCGGTGCGAGCGGCATTAGCAGAGCACTCCGCCCGCGGCCTCAATCTCTCTGAGCGCCGCTGCGGTATCACCGACGCGAAGTTCGACTCCAGCGGTTGCGTCAACAGCAACCTCAACGGTGAAACCGGCCGTCAGTGCATCCAGGGCGGTCGCCTTGACGCACCAGTCTGTTGCAAGCCCACAGACCGTCACGAGTGTCACGCCCGCCGCCTGCAGCTGCGCCGCCAGCCCCGTGGATCGCACCTCGCCAGTAAGGGTGTTGCGCATTGAGAAAGCGCTGTAGCCATCCTCGCCCGCCACCCCTTTGCGGATCACGAGGTCATCAGGTCGTTGTGCGAGGACCGCCGCTGGGAGGAGCTCGGCGCCCGCGGTTCCGGCGACACAGTGCACGGGCCACCTGCCACCGAATGGGGCGAAGTGCGGGGTGCTCGCGGGGTGCCAATCTTGACTCCACACAACCAGATCGCCGTGCGCGCGGGCCTGCTCAACGCGTCGTAGCACGAAGGGGAGAGCGGCCGGCGCTCCTGCCACAAAGAGGCTCCCCGACGGATCGGCGAAGTCAACCTGGAGGTCCACGATCAGGAGGGCGCGCTTCGGTTTCGGCATACCCGCATCCTCGCACGGGGCGCTACCCTTGTGCCATCGTGCAGAACTTCGACTTCCTAGAACAGATCCCTGATGCCGACCCGACGGAGACGGCGCGCCTGATCGGCGAGATCGAGCGCTCCATTACGGCACACGGTCCCGAGCGCGCCAAGCTCTTGCTCATGCGCCTCCTCGCTCGGGCCCGAGACCTCGGCGTTGCATTGCCGACCCTCGTCACGACCCCATACATCAACACCATCAAGACGAGTGATGAGCCGAACTTCCCGGGCGATGAAGCGATGGAGACGCGGATCCGCCACATCATCCGATGGAACGCGGCAGCAATGGTGCTGCGCGCCAACAAGGCGCATGCAGGGATCGGAGGGCACCTTGCCACCTACGCCAGTGCCGCCAGCCTCTATGAGGTTGGCTTTAACCACTTCTTCCGCGGCAAGAGCGGAGGCGCTGGCGACCAGGTGTTTTATCAGGGTCACGCAGCGCCAGGTATCTACGCGCGCGCCTACCTTGAAGGTCGCATCACGGCGCCACAGCTTGATCGCTACCGACAAGAGACGGCGGGCCATGGTGGACTCCCTTCGTATCCTCACGCACGACTCATGCCCGACTTCTGGGAGTTCCCGACCGTCTCAATGGGGCTTGGTGGCATCGGTTCGATCTATCAGGCGCGCTACAACCGCTATCTCCAGAACCGCGGCCTCGCCGACACAACGGGGAGTCGCGTCTGGGCCTTTCTCGGTGATGGTGAAATGGATGAGCCTGAATCAGCTGGTGCCCTCACCCTCGCAGCGCGAGAGGGGCTGGACAATCTCACATGGGTGGTGAATTGCAATCTGCAGCGACTTGATGGTCCGGTTCGGGGTAACGGGAAAATCATCCAAGAGCTTGAGGGGCTCTTCCGAGGCGCTGGTTGGAATGTCATCAAAGTGATCTGGAGTCGTGAGTGGGACGAACTCTTGGCGAACGACACGGGCGGCCATCTTGTGCGGAAGATGGATTCAACTGTTGACGGCGAATTCCAGAAGTACATCGTTGCCGGCGGCGCCTACATTCGCGAACACTTCTTTGGCCCTGAACCAGAACTCGGCGCCCTGGTGACGCACCTCTCGGACGATGAGCTACTGCACCTGCGGCGCGGCGGGCACGACTATCGCAAGATCTACGCGGCATACGCGGCGGCGGTCGCCCACAAGGGGGCCCCAACCGTGATCCTCGCCAAGACGGTAAAGGGGTACTCACTCGGTCCTTCGGTTGAGGCGACCAATGTCACGCACCAGGCGAAGAAGCTCTCTGAGGCCGAGCTCGTCGCCTTCCGAGATCGACTCGGCCTGCCGATCCCCGATGAGAAGATCCCAGAGGCGCCGTACTACCACCCGGGCCCTAACAGCGCGGAGGTGAAGTACATCAATGAACGTCGGGCGGCGCTCGGTGGCCCGCTGCCACAGCGCGTTGTGCACCCAGTAGTGTGGAGCGCCCCCGAGCCGGCGACCGATGCCGAGTTTTCTGCTGGCAGCAGCGTGCCGGTAAGCACCACGATGGCGTTTGCCAAACTCCTTCGCAACCTCCTTCGGGATCCGAAGGTTGGCCCGCAGATCGTGCCGATCGTCCCCGATGAGGCGCGCACATTCGGCATGGACCCGCTCTTCAAACAGAGCGGCATCTATGCGCCGTTCGGTCAACGTTACGAGCCGGTTGATTCAGAGCTGCTCCTTAGCTACCGCGAGTCGCAAAGTGGCCAGTTGCTCGAAGAGGGGATCACCGAGGCTGGATCAATGGCCTCCTTCCAAGCCGCTGCAACGGCCTATGCGACGCATGGTGTGCCGACGATTCCCTTCTATGTCTTCTACTCAATGTTTGGGTTCCAACGCGTCGGCGATCAGATCTGGCAGGTGGGCGACGCGCGCGGTCGTGGCTTCTTGATCGGTGCAACAGCCGGGCGAACGACACTCGCGGGAGAGGGGCTGCAGCACGATGACGGTCATTCTCTGATGATCGCCCACCTGCACCCTCATGTTCTTGCCTACGATCCGTCATTCGCGTATGAGATGGCAGCGCTCGTTCGTCGCGGCATGGAGCGGATGCACGGTGGCCAGGAAGATATCGTGTACTACCTCACGATCTACAACGAAAATCAGGCACAGCCCGCGCGCCCCCAGGGCGAACATGTAGATGAGGGGATCCATCGAGGGCTCTACCGATTTGCCGAAGCCGATTCCACTTCGAGTGGTCCTGTGGTGCGCCTGTGGGGTTCGGGCGCGATTATGGGCGAAGTCCTTGCTGCGCGAGACTTGCTACGTGAACGGTTTGGCGTCCGTGCCGAGATCTGGTCAGCAACCTCCTACTCGGAGCTCCGTCGTGAGGCCCTCGTCGTTGAGCGGTGGAATCGCCGCCACCCTGAGAGTGCGCCGCGCACATCGTGGCTGCACGATCAGATCGGTAGCGGCGGCGCGCCAATCGTTGCCGCGAGCGATTGGGTCACCGCCCTCCCAGACCTCCTGGCCCCATGGATTGATGTCCCGTACCTGGTACTCGGCACGGACGGCTTCGGCCTCAGCGATACCCGCGAGGCGCTTCGAGAGTTCTTCTCGGTTGATGCAAAGCACATCACGGCGGCGGCGATGGTGGCCCTTGCTCGCAGCGGCGAGCGGAGCCGTGCAGAGGCATCAAGCGCGATCAAAGAGCTCGGGATCGATCCAGACCGTCTCCCAGTCTTCGTCCTCGACCGGTAGGAGTCCTTGTAAGACAAGCCCACTTGTCGTAGTAGACAGGTGCGGTTGACACCTTCTCCTCGTTGGTGGCACCATCGGTGCACGCGCGCTGCTGTGTTGAGAGAGGGGGTTCCTGTGGAGAGCATTGTTGCTTGGGGCCTGGGCGGTCTCCTCACCGGTCTTCGCGAAGGGGTCGAAGCGGCGCTTATCGTGGGCATCATCGCCAGCTATCTCGTGAAGACAGGTCGCGCCGATCGGTTGACCAGCGTGTGGATCGGTGTCATCGCAGCAGTGATCTCGTCAGCGGCCATCGGGCTCGTCGCCTTCGTGGCACTTGGCAGCCTTCAAGGAGCCGCCGAGAAGATCATCGCTGGCACAACCTCGCTTCTCGCCGTGGTGATCTTGACCTACATGCTCTTCTGGATGCGCAAGCAGGCGGTCTCGATGGGCGCCGACCTACGAAAGGGCGTTGACCGAGCTGTTACGTCGACCTCAATCGTTGGACTTACACTTCTCGCCTTCACCGCGGTGATCCGAGAGGGGATTGAGACCGCACTCTTCCTGCTCGGGCAGACGACGGCGGCGGCGGGGGAGGGACTCGCTGTGGTCGCTGGTGCAGTTCTTGGCCTTATCGCGGCCGCGGGCATCGGACTTCTGATCTTCCGCGCTGGACTGCGACTGAACCTCTCCGCGTTCTTCAACATCACAGGCGCGGCGCTCGTCGTGATCGCCTCTGGACTTCTCTCCTATGGGGTTCATGAATTTATTGAGGTCGGACTCCTGCCAGGCTTGGTCGCCCCTGTCTACGACATCTCTGCCGTGCTGCCACACACGGAGGGGATCGGGCAATTCCTGCGGGCGATCGTGGGCTACAGCGCCACGCCCGAGTTGACGACGCTCCTTGCACAGGGGGCGTATCTGATCTTCGGCCTGCTCTTGTATGTGCGCCCAGTGCGTCGAGCCGCTGCTACCCGAGCTACCGCCACCGCCTGATTGGCGCGCGCGAGCGCGACGGGCGATGATTGTCTAATGGCGCACCTGCAGATCCAGGGCCTCTCGCACTCCTTCGGGGAGCGCCTCATATTGCGTAACCTCTCACTCTCAATTGCAAGTGGCGAATCGGTGGCACTACTGGGTCCCAACGGTTCGGGGAAATCCACGCTCCTGCGACTGATTGCCGGACTTCTTACCCCCACGGAGGGGAGCATCATCATTGGTGGCAGTGGCGCAGCCGCGGGGCGACCTGATGTCGGCATCGCCTTTCAAGATCCCCGGCTCCTGCCGTGGCGTACGGTCTTGCGTAACGTCACCCTCCCACTTGAGATTGCGGGGGAGGATGAACGAGGCGCTCGAGAGGCCGCTGCGGCGGCGCTGCGGCGTGTTGCCGCCGACCTCTTGCACGATCGCAGGCCAGCCGAGATCTCGGGAGGCGAGCGTGGACGTGTGGCGCTCGCACGTGCGCTCGTTCGAGCGCCGTCACTCTTGCTCTTGGATGAACCCTTTGCGGCGCTCGATGCGATCACGCGCGCTCGACTCGATGACGAGCTCCCCGAACTGACCGCTGGGGCAGCCACCCTGTTAGTTACACATGACGTTGCTGAGGCGCTGCTAGTCGCTGATCGAGTGCTGCTCCTTGACCCAGTCGGCTCGATCTCTGTTGAGGTGCCTGGGCTGCGTAGCCTCCCTCCCGCTCACCGTCGTAGCGCCCTCCTCTCTGCCGACGGTGCTGCCCGGCAATCGCGCCTCTACGAAGCCCTCGCTGCGGTGGACCATGCGTAGGTTCTTGCGGCTCTCTCCGCTCCTTCTTGCAGCGATGCTGATCTCCATCTGGGAGGTCGGTGTGCGCGTTGCGGCGGTGCCGACCTTTATCCTGCCAACACCCTCGGCGATCCTGGTGCGATTCGCAGCGGCGTGGGCAGATGGAACGATGGTTCGGCACCTCGTGCCGACCGTCATCGAAGTGACGATCGGAGGATTCATCGGAGGGGGAGCGGGTCTCGCCCTCGGTATCGTTCTCGGCCTTTCGGGTGCCGCTCGTCGCGTTGTCAGCCCCTATCTCGTCGCTGCACAATCGACGCCAATTCTTGCTCTCGGACCCGTTCTTGTGCTCTGGTTCGGACCAGGCCTTGCCGCGAAGATCGCCGTCTGCGCGTTGATCACCCTCTTCCCTGTGGCGATTGCGACCTTAGTGGCGATCCGTGATGTTGAGCCGGGGACGATTGAACTGATGAGCTCGCTCGGTGCATCACGTTGGCAGAGCCTTCGCTACGCGCGACTGCCTGGTGCGCGCGCGGGGATCTTTGCTGGTGCCCGCGTCGCAGCGACGCTTGCCGTGGTTGGTGCGATCGTCGGAGAGTGGCTAGGCGGCAGCGCTGGGTTGGGCATCCTTCTCAATCTCGCTCGAGGTTCACTCTTTGACACTCCGTTGCTCTTCGCTGATCTTCTGCAGATTGCGATCCTTGGCATGAGCGCGTATGCGCTCGTGCTTTGGATGGAACGGGTAACATCGCGGTCAACCGCGTGACGGCAGCCGACATATCTGAAGGGGTGAAGTGTGCGTAGAACTCTGGCGGTGCTGATCAGCGCGGCAACACTGATTGTGGCTGGTTGCTCGACGGGCGCCACACCCTCGCCCTCGTCTACCGCCTCACCCTCGATCTCACCATCTGCGGTCAAACTCACCGTCGGCCTTGGCTACATACCGGGTGTGCAGTTTGCCCCGTTCTATCTCGCACAACAGAGTGGAGCGTATGCCGCAGCGGGGCTAGATGTTACGTTGCAAAACCAGATTGACCCCGATCTCATCAGCTTGGTAGGAAGCGGCGGGCTCGACCTTGCGCTCGCGGATGGCACCAGCATGATCCCCGCTGTTTCGCAGGGCATCCCTGTGCGGTATCTGGCGACGATATACGGCGTGCTCCCCAACGTGGTCATTGCGCGCACCGACGCTGGGATCCTGAGTCCAGCGGACCTGGCGGGGAAGCGGGTCGGTACTCCTGGTCAGTATGGTTCGGGTTACCTCACCCTGCTCGGCATCCTCAGCGAAGCGTCGCTCAGTGTTGGAGATGTCTCACTTGACCTCTATCCCGACTTTGGTCAGACGCAGGCACTCATCAGTGGTGCCGCTGATGCGACGACGGGATATGCAAACAACGATCTGATCCAAGCGAAGGCGGCTGGGGTAGAGGTTGAAGTGTTCTACGCCTCGGCAGCAGCACCGTTTGCGGGTCCAGGGCTGATCTCCTCGCCAGCGACCATCGAAAAGAAACGTGACGCGATTCGGGCGTTTATTGCCGCCACACTCGAAGCGATGCGTCAGATCGCCGCAGACCCAGAGATCGGCGTCGCTGCTGCAGCGCAAGTCGTTCCTGAGGTTGTCGCCACTGACGCGGCCCGTGCAAACTCGCTCGCCGTCATGAAGGCCACGGTTGACGTGTGGGCTGGCCCCCTGCAGGAGAGTGCTGGCTATGGCGCGATCAGTCTCGAAGCCTGGGACACCTCAATTGCCTTCATGAGATCTATCCCCGGGCAGCAGGTCCTCGATGGGCTCAAAGCGAGTGACATCGTTGATGGCTCGCTTCTCCCGTAGTTGATTAGACGAGCGGCCAGGGGAGGGGGGGCCAATCAGGAGTTGGCTCTGGAAAGCGGTCCGCTGCGCGGAGCGTGGAGAGGCGCTGAAGCAGCGCCTCAATCTCCGTCGCATGCAGGAGTGGTGCGAGCGTTGCCCGAAGTGTTCCACCTACGCTGAGCATCTGTAGACCTCTGGTAAGGGCGTCGCGCTCCTCGTCGGAGAACGGCTCACCTCTCCAAGCCCACAGAACGGTGCGCAGCTTTGGTTCCGTCGAGAACGTTACGCCGTGGTCGACGCCAAGGACCCGACCATCGGCGAGCGGCAAGATATGCCCACCCTTGCGGTCACCGTTGTTGATAATCGCGTCAAAGAGGGCAAGGCGGCGCAGCACGTCATTGGACGTATTGACAAGGTCAACAGCGCGCTGCACCCCTTCATGCTGAATCCATAACTGCACGGCGCCTTCACCTGCAGGGCCATCGCGCAAGATAGTTGGTGGCACAACCCCTAATGCGAGCACATCGCTGACGAGGTAGGCGGCAACTTCGCGAGCGGCGAGACTCCCCTCTGGAAAGTCCCAGAGGGGTAGCTCCCCGCGCGTCGGCTTGTAGATCACTTGAAGGCCGCTGGTGATCTCGCAGAGGAAACTGGCGTTGCTCGCCTCGGCGATGCGACCAATCGGCCGAAGGTCAGGGGAGTCGTGCATCATCTGAAGCGCGTCAACGAAGGTGATGCTCCCGGTTGCGGTCGGGAGTGGCCCGCGCCAATCCGGGTTCGCGTGGAGTTCGGGCACCTCAGTTCAGCAGGGCGGCTTTGCGGGTACAGCGATGGCCACGTGGGTCTAGGGGAACTCCACAGTTTGGACAGATCGGTCGGCCCGCCGCGGCAAGCTGTAGCGCGTTTTCGGCGAACTCTAGGGCTGACGAGACGCTGAGAGAGACGCGCAAGACGTCGGGCCCCTCGGGTGAATCGTTGATGGGGGGCGGGGCACCCGCATCCTCAAGCGTCATGTCATCGCGAAACTCGAGGATAAGTCTCAAGAGCGCAGGGTCCCACGCTAGAGCGATCGTCCCGACACGAAACTCCGCGGTGAAGGGTTCTGCAAGCGCAGGAAGCTTGCGCGGGAGGGGGAGTGACACCTGTGGCAGTTGCACGCTGCCACCTTCGCTGAGGTCTTTTAGCATCTCGACGATCCTGCGTGCGAGTACGGCGATCTGACTCTTCTCCACAACTACCGTCGCTGCGATCCCACCGCCGATCGCTTGGAGGTGGAAGACTCGTTGGCCAGGTTCACCAATGGCGCCAGCAATGAACTGGTCTGGCGGGTCGAAGCGGATGATTCGCCGCGACATCAGCCTTCGCCGCGCAGTCGCCCGAGGAGTGATGGTCGTTTTGGCTGATCGACGAGGCCCGCGCCCGCACCCTCTGCGGAGAGGTTGACACGCACGACAGTTGGTCGCTCGCCGCTATATCGAATGACCGTGATGCTCGCAGGGTCAACTGAGATTCGCTGGAAGAGATCGAGTGGCGTGCCGAGTGCATCGGCCACGATCGCTTTGATGATGTCGCCATGGCTGGCGCAGAGCCACGTCTCGTCGCTCTTGAAGCGTGCATCGATCTCGCGCACCGCCTCAACCGCTCGCGCCGCTGCGGCGCGCAACGACTCTCCGTTTGGGAAGGTCATCGCGGAAGGCTGGCGCTGCACCGTGCTCCAGAGCGGATCTTTCATCAAGGTACGCAGCTCTCTCCCTGACCAGTCGCCGTACTCCACCTCAGTGAGTCGCTCATCCACGACGATGTCAGGGCGAGATTTTACGCTCGGTCCACGCATCGAACGTACCGCCTCTGCAGTTTCGATGCAGCGCTGCATCGGGGACGAGATGATGCCCGCGATCTGCACGGCGCTCAACGCTTCGGCCAGAGTCGCCGCCTCTCTCCGTCCGGCGGGACTCAGCGGGATCCCCTTGATGCGGCCACTGAGCTTGATGCCCGTCTCGGCAGTTCGAGCGTGACGGACAAGGATCAGTCGCGCCATCAGCTAGTCAAAGTGCTGAAAGAGTGGCGGATAACTCATGTCAATGGAGCGATTCTTGCCACCCACCTCGGCGAGTGGCACCTCAACGATTGCGCCGGCGCGGAGCGCCACCATCACGCCAACGCGCCCAGCCTCCAGGGCCTCAACCGCGGCGACACCGTAGCGCGTGCCGAGCACTCGGTCAGCAGCGGTAGGGGCTCCACCCCGTTGCAGGTGACCGAGGCGAGTGCAGCGAACCTCAAGCCCCGTTCGCTCTTCAAGGATCGTCGCGAGTGCGTCGCCGACCGCCACCTTGTCGAGTCGTGGGTGACCAAACTCGTCGAGGGGGACTGAGGTTGCCACCGCACCGGCGGCTGGGAGTTTCACGCCCTCGGATACGACGATGATGGAGCTACCGTCACCGATCGTTCGACGAACCTTGAGCGCTGCGACGAGGTCGTCGAGGGCAGCCGCGGAGAATTCAACTTCGGGGATCAAGATCGAGTGTGCGCCACCGGCGATCCCACCCCATGCCGCAACCCAGCCAGCGTCCCGGCCCATCACCTCAACTACCGCGACACGGTGGTGTGATGCGGTCGTTGTTGCGATGCGATCGATCGCCTCCGTCACGATGTTTGCGGCGGTGTCAAAGCCGAGGCACCCTTCGGTACCCCAGACGTCGTTATCCATCGTCTTCGGAATCGCATTGACCGCTGCGCCACGCTGGGCGAGCCCTGCAGCGACGGAGAGGGTGTCGTCGCCACCAATGGCGATGAGAGCATCGAGACCGAGGGCACGCATGTTCGTTTCGGCAGCGTCGAGACCGCCTTCACGCTTTAACAAGTTGGTTCTACTTGAGCCAAGCATCGTCCCCCCTTGGGCATGCACGCCGTGAACAGCTGCTCGATCAAGTGGCCGCGTGAGTGGAGCGCCGACGGTCGCGAGCCCCCTCCAGCCGTCAAGGATTCCCACCACCGCATGCCCACCGCCGGTCGCGCGGTGCACAACGGCTCGAATCGCGGGGTTTAAGCCTGGGCAGTCACCGCCGCCAGTGAGGACACCGATCTTCATCGGCCGACTCATCGAGTTGGACCCGTCATGTTTTCAGGTCGTACGACCTCGTCAAACTGCTCGGCGCCGACGTACCCGAGAGCGAGCGCCGACTCACGAAGGGTCCCACCGCTGGCATGCGCATGTTTGGCGATCTCGGCCGCCTTGTCGTAGCCGATGATCGGCGTGAGCGCGGTCACCAACATCAGCGAAGTGTTGAGTAGCTCGGTGATGCGTTCCTCATTCGGCTCGGCGCCGGCGAGGCAGTGATCCGCGAACGAGCGTGCTGCATCTCCCAGCAGTTGGATTTCGGAGAGAAGGTTGAGTGCGATCAGCGGCTTAAACACGTTGAGTTGGAAGTTTCCTTGACTTGCCGCAAATGCGATCGCCGCATCAAGCCCGAAAACCTGCACACAGACCATGGTCAGCGCCTCCGCCTGCGTTGGGTTGACCTTCCCCGGCATGATCGACGAGCCAGGCTCGTTTTCTGGAATGCGGAGTTCGCCTAGGCCAGCGCGTGGACCAGAGGCGAGCCACCGTACATCGTTTGCCAGCTTCATCAGCGTTGCGGCAGCGGTGCGCAGTGCAGCTGAAGTTGCAAGCGTCGGCTCTTGCCCCGCGAGCGCAGCAAATTTGTCTGGCGCGCTGGTGAATCGTTCGCCCGTGAGCCTGGAGATCTCCTGCGCCGCTCGATCACCAAACTCAGGATGGGCGTTCAATCCGGTGCCGACCGCGGTTCCTCCGATGGCGAGGTCTCGCAACTCGCCCTGTGCCGCCTCAATGCGTGCGATGTCGTTTGCGAGGGCGGTGCCATGGGCGCCGAACTCTTGACCCAGTGTTAGCGGCACCGCATCTTGCAGATGCGTGCGTCCAATCTTTGTGATCGTGGACCAGGCTGCGGACTTCTCACTAATTACGGAGTGCAGGTGGCGAAGCGAGGGGAGGAGCCTTGTTCCAATGGCGAGCGTTGCGGCAATGTGGATCGCGCTAGGAAACGCGTCATTTGATGATTGCGAAAGGTTCACATCGTCGTTCGGATGGATGGGGCTCTTCCCCCCACGCGTCCCCGTCGCCTGCTCGTTAGCGATCGAGGCGATCACCTCATTCACATTCATGTTGCTCTGCGTGCCCGAGCCGGTTTGCCACGTTGAGAGTGGGAACTCATTATCAGCGCGACCACTTCGGACTACCTCAGCCGCGGTAACGATGAGCTTCGCCTTATCGCTCGCGAGTAGTCCGAGGGTGGCGTTGACGCTCGCGGCGGCACTCTTGATTGTTGCGAGGGCGTGGATCACGTCGATCGGCATGGGGTTGTTGCCGATGGCGAAAAGCGCTCGGGAACGAGCGGTTTGAGCCCCCCAGTGGTGGTCCGCAGGAACGTCGATCTCACCGAAGGAGTCACGCTCCTTGCGAGTACCCTTTGTGTCGGTCATCTCCGCCTCCGATACGGGCGCTGCGCGCCGCTGCCGTAAGTGTAGGATCCCACGCATGAGCACGGTGCCGGGGCGACCAGCCCCCTTTACAGCCAGTGATGGCGTAACCCTTTTCCGGCGGGTCTACGAGCCGCAGGGTGCGGTGCGTGGCGACCTCCTCCTTGGGCACGGCATCGGGGAGAACTCCAGTCGCTATGTACAGGCGGCGCATGCGTTCGCCGCGGCGGGGTGGCGGACCACTACCTGGGATCTACGAGGTCATGGGCGGTCAGGGGGTCCACGAGGATACGTTCGCGAGTTCCGACGCTTCCACATGGACCTCGCCGAGCAGGTAACCGCGCTGAAGCGCGGAGGTGGCCAGGTTGTGGTTGTGTCGCACAGCCTCGGTGGCCTCATCGCTTTCGGTGCAGTTGCCGAGCAGCTGGCATCACCTGACTTCTTGGTCCTCTCGGCACCCGCTCTTGAGGCGAACATCGCGACGTGGAAGCGCTTCGCTGCGCCAATCCTGTCGCGCATCCTGCCGATGTTGCGGATACCCACGGGGATCGGCGCCGACACCTCGGCCGGCCAATCCCTAGAGAATCTTGATCCGGATGCCCCGGGGTACCTCTACGCCGTGACCACTCGCCTCGGAGATGAAGGATTTCGCGCGCAGAAGGCGGCGCGAGATGTGGTGGCGCGCGGAGGAATGTTTCCGGTGCGAACTCTGGTTACCCAGGGAGAGCTTGATGCGCTCGTGCGACCAGAGTGGACGAAGCCGCTGGCTAACCTCGGCAACGTTGAATACGTAACGCTCAAAGGTTTCAATCACCATCCGTTTGCGACTCGTGAATTTCAGATCGCTGTGGACCTGATGGTGGCGCGTATCAACGAAGCGACGGCGCGCTAATAATCCTGTCCGAGGGCGGCGCGAGCCTTGGCGGGGTCGTCAACAACGAAGGCGAATGTCGCTCGCTCTCCCCAGCGCCCCATGAAGAGATGCCCGTAGACATTGACTCCCGCGGCTGCGAGTCGATCAAGGACTGACAGCATTCCGCCCGGCTGATCGTCAACCTCGGCGAGCACTGACTCACTCTCAATAAACGTGTACGAGCCAGCCTCAAGGATTGCCCGCGTCTTGGCGTCATCTGCCGTCTTCAAGATGACGTGGCCGACGTCGCCGATCCCTCCGCCGCCAATCGCCTTGAGGTCAACCCGCTGCCGCTCGAGCTCGCGGCAGAGTTCAGCGAGCGCCCCGGGCTTATGGGCGAGTTGGACAACGAACTGGTGTGCCATGCCCTGAGCGTACAGCGCGCCGCAGCGCTTCGCCAGAGGCGATCTGCGGGACAGGGCGCCCCACGGAGGGAGTCGCGGCGGTAGGCTCTAGGTGAGCCCCATCAGGGGTGCAGTGGTAGGAGGGTGCAGATGCGTGCGTGGAAGCAGATCATCGGCGGGAAATCAGTCGCCGCGAAGTCGGGGAAGAGCATCACGGTTGAGGACCCATCGACTCGCGCAGCCATAGGCACCGTTCCCCAGAGCGGCAAGGTTGATGTAGATGCAGCCGTTGCTGCCGCAGCGGCGGCTTTTCCTGGGTGGAGCGCGACAACTCCAGGCGAGCGCGCACTGGCGCTGCTTAAGCTAGCCGATGCGCTGGAGTCTGCGAAGCGACGATTCGTCAAGGCTGAGTCCGAAAATGCTGGCAAGCCGATCAGCGCGGTCGGCGTTGAAGTAGATGCGGTTGTTGACAATTTGCGCTACTTCGCCGGCGCCGCACGCAACTTGGAAGGGAAGGCGGTTGCTGAATATCTTCCAGGACGCACCAGCATGATCCGCCGCGATCCCGTTGGAGTGGTTGCATCAATCGCACCGTGGAACTATCCGCTGCTCATGGCTGGCTGGAAGATCGGACCCGCTCTGGTGACAGGGAACACCGTGGTGCTAAAGCCATCGGCACGCACACCGATCACAGCGCTCATGCTGGGCGCCCTCGCGCAAGAGTTTCTGCCGGCGGGCGTCCTGAATGTCATTACTGGCACGGGCGATGAGGCCGGTGCCTATCTCGCACAGCATCCTGGCGTGGCGATGGTCTCCGTAACAGGCGACACGGCGACAGGGAAACGCATCGCCGCAGCAGGTGCCTCTACGGTGAAGAGACTTCACCTTGAGCTCGGCGGCAAGGCACCCGTTCTTGTGTATGACGATGCAGATGTTGACCTCGTCGCAAGCACCATGCGCGCAGCGAGTTTTTGGAATGCGGGGCAAGACTGCACTGCGGCCTGTCGAATCATTGCGGGACCAAAGATCTACGAACGCCTCGTCGATGCGTTGATCAAGCAGGTCAAGACGATCAAGGTTGGGCCAACCAGCGACAAGGCCACGGAGATGGGTCCGCTCATTAGTGCGGCACAGCGCACGCGCGTTGATGGCTTCGTTCAGCGTGCGAGCAAGAAGGCGGAGGTGGTTCTGGGCGGCAAGAGTGTCGCCGGCAAGGGCCACTTCTACCGTCCTACGATTATTGCTGGGCCCGCCCAGAGTTCAGAGATCGTGCAGGAGGAAGTCTTTGGTCCGGTCGTTTCGGTGCAGCGCGCCAAGAGCGCAGACCAGATCCTGGAGTGGGCAAACGATTGCCAGTTTGGACTCGCCTCTTCACTTTGGACCAGCGATATCGCACGAGCCTTTAAGGTCAGCAAGGCGTTGCAGTTCGGTACGGTGTGGGTGAACGATCACTTCACCTTGGCGAGCGAGATGCCGCATGGCGGCTTCAAGCAGTCTGGCTACGGCAAGGATCAGTCGATGTATGCCCTTGAGGACTACACCGTGGCGAAGCACGTGATGGTTCGGAGCGAGTAGCAGATCGATATCGGGCTGATGCCGTACGCTGCAGCAGATGCAGCACGATCTATCGACGCCACCACCGTTTGAGGAGGGGCTCCCACAGGAGCTCTGGTTCAGCGTTGATGTGGAGTGTTCGGGCCAGACCCCGCTTGATGGGAGTCTGATCAGCATCGGCGCCTGCCTCGTTGACGATCCGAAGCAAACGTTTTACATCGAGCTCCGACCCGACCCGACCAAGCAGTGGGGGCATAAAGAGGAGCGCGTGCATCGCCTCTCGCGAGCCCATTTAGAGCAGCACGGCGTTGAACGTCTCGAGGGGGTACGTCAGTTTGCGAACTGGGTGCGCACCACGGCTGAAGCCGTGGCACCAGAGTCAAGTCCGCTCTTCGTGGGCTTCAACACACCGTTTGATTGGATGTGGCTCACGATGTCATTCGCTGAGGCTGGCGTAAAGAATCCGTTCGGCATGTCGGCGATGGATCTTAAGAGCGTCTACTACACCTTACATGGCGGTGAAAACCTCACGTGGAAGAAGACGGTGAAACGGTTTGTCCGTCAGGTTTATCCGACCGATCTCGTTGCCGACCATCACGCACTGGCGGATGCCATCGAACAGGCTGAGCTGGCCCGTGAACTACGTGAGAGGGCCGTGCAGAACCGCATCCCTCCGACGATCCCCGAACGTCGATGAGTGACGCCGCGCAGGGCGCGGCAGCCCAGCCCCTTAAACCGGCACTCGTTCGAGAGATCAATCGCGCACTGCTCGCCTGGTATGGGGCAAGCGCTCGCCCTCTGAAGATTCGCGAGCGCTCGGATCCGTATGGCGTCCTTGTGAGCGAGGTGATGGCACAGCAGACCCAGATCTCTCGAGTAGATCAATTGGCAACCGCATTTCTTGAGCGATTCCCCACCCTCGAGGCACTCGCGGAGGCGGAGACAGCCGCGGTACTGGTGGCTTGGAAGGGTCTCGGCTACAACCGTCGTGCCGTCGCGCTGCAGCGGGCTGCCGCCGTCGCAGTTGCGGCGGGAGGCCTGCCCTCCAGCGTGGAGGCGTTGATGGCCCTGCCAGGAATCGGGCCGTATACCGCCCGTGCCGTCGCAGCGATCGCGTTTCGTGGGCGTGAGATCCCAGTCGACGTCAACATCGCGCGGATCCTCAATCGTCTCCTCGGTTCGTCAACACCGCTCTCGCCGCGTGAGGCGCAGGCGCGCGCGAACGAATTCGGTTCGCAGCTTGCCGATGGCGAGGCCGGCACCTGGGCACAGGCGGCGATGGATCTCGCCTCTACCATCTGCCGCCCTGTGGCACCGCTCTGCGATAGGTGTCCGTTGCACCAGCGCTGCGCTTCAGCAGGGCAGCCATTTCACAAGGAGCCTCGTACTGCCACGCCGCGAACTCCGTTTGCGCACACCAGACGCTGGTTGCGCGGTCGCCTGCTTGATGAGCTGCGCGAGGCTGGGCGCGAGGGCATCTCCATTGCCGGTGCACGCGGCGTGCACAATGAAGTGGCGGTCGCGGCTACCATCAGTGCGATGGTTTCTGAGGGGCTCGCCGAGTCACTTGGAGGTGATCGATATCGTTTGCCGCACCGCGGCGACTGAGGGGAGGGTCGTGGACGACCTAGCGCTGCTGAATCAGATCTTTGAGGAGACCCTGACCGAGCAGGAGGGGGCAGCATTTGTCGCGCGGTTCCGTGAGGCCCTCCATGCGCAGCGGGCCGTCGACTTCAACCTGAACCAGGCCTCCTCTAAGCAGCTTGACGAGGTGGAACGAATCGTCCGCGCCCTGACGCTGCGCTTTCGGCTGACGAGCCTCGTTGAGGAGCGTCGACGGGCGTCGCAACTCGATACGAAAACGCACCCTGTGGTCGCACCAGAACTAGGCAGCGTTGACGCCGCACTTGCCAACCTCTCCGAGGCTGGGCTCTCCACCGCCGAGATCCGTGCTGCGGTCGCGCAGGTTGCCTTTCTCCCCGTGCTCACTGCGCATCCGACTGAGGCTCGACGCCGCACCCTGATCGCCGCGCTGAGCCGCATGCGGACGCTCCTCGATCGTCGCGCGCTTGGCGGCACCTTCACCGCAGAGGTCGACCTGCGCCTGCACGAGGAGATGACCAACCTCTGGCGCATGGGCGGCATTCGCACCAGGCGCGTCACCGCTCTCGACGAGGTGCGATCCGCGCTCGTGCACTTTGACGGCACGATCTTCCAACTTGTACCGCGTCTCCTGCGCAGCCTTGATAACGCGCTCGGACGACTCGATGGCACCGCTGCGCCGTCAGGGCTTCGTGCGCCATTACCGCTGCCGGCCTTGCGATGGGGAACCTGGATTGGTGGCGACCGTGACGGCAATCCCAACGTTACTGCTGAAACGACCCGGGAGGCGATGCGCATTCAAGCCGACCATGCACTTCGTGCGCTTGAGGCAGTTGCATCACGGCTCATGATGTCAATTGCCGCCACGGTTGACGGCGACATTGACGGCGCCCTTGGCGCGTCGCTCGCTCGCGATGCTGACGAGTTAGGCGAGGTCGAACGCATCCTGACCCAGCGATTCCCTGATGAGCCCTACAGGCGACGCCTCGGTGCGATTGCACAACGAATTGCGCGCACCCGCCGCGCGAGGATCGATGGCATCCATGAGATTGGTGGCTATGCAACTCCCGCGGCGTTGATCGACGAGCTCCGCGAGCTCCGCGCCAGCCTCGCCGCAGATGGCCTTGAGCGCGCAGCCTATGGCGAGTTACTTGAATTTGAGTGGCAGGTTGAGGCGTTCGGTTTCCACTTCGCAATGATGGAGATTCGTCAGTCGCGCGGTGCGCACCACGCCGCGTGCGCGCATCTAACCACCGAGCTCGGCGAGCCTGGTGCAAGCGCCCCCCTTGCGCCTGAGCAGGTTGGGCGCGCCCTGGCGCATGAGGTCGTCCCCGGGGTGACTGTCGGCGAAGTGTTGGCAACGATCCGTGTCGCGGCGGAGATCCAGAAAGTACATGGCGACGACAGCCTCGGCCGTTACGTTATCAGCGGGTTTGAGGGCGTTGATGACCTGCACGAGCTGCTCACACTTTTTGCCTGGGCGCAAGACTCACGCATCGGCAGCGACCTCACCGCGGGCGCCGCCGCGGGCTCACCGCGAGTGGACATCGTGCCCCTCCTCGAGTCGGCGCGGGTGTTGGAGCGTGCGGCGAACCTTGTTGATGAGATCGTCGGGGATCGGGCACTACACGCCCGCATCTTGGAACGCGGTCGACGACTGGAAGTGATGCTCGGCTACTCCGACACAAATAAGGAGTCGGGTTATCTCGCCAGTGTTTGGCTACTCCATCTCGCCGAGGCGGCGCTCGTCGATCGCGCCCGCGCGCACAACCTCAATCTCACCCTGTTCCATGGGCGTGGCGGGGCGGTCGGTCGCGGGGGAGGACCAACTCATCGCGCGATCTTGGGACAGCACCCAGGCGGGCTTCTCGGCGGCTTCAAGGTCACCGAGCAGGGCGAGGTGATCGCTTCGCGGTATGCCGACCCGGCAATCGCACTCAGTGAGGCTGAGCAGATCATCTCTGCGCTGATCACCATGCGCAGTCCGGTCGCCGAACAGCGTCGCGCGGAGTGGGAGGAGGAATTTGCCCCCTCGGTTGGTGCCGTTGCACAGCGCGCACGCGAAACGTATCGAGCCTTGATCACTGGCGATCCGGGGTTTGAGCCGTTCTTTCGCGCCGCTACGCCAATCGCCGAAATCGGCGGCTTGAACCTGGGGTCGCGCCCGGCTGTCCGCGGCGGCGTCGCCAAGGGCGGATCCGGTCTGACCGGGCTTCGCGCGATCCCCTGGGTCTTCTCCTGGAGTCAGGCACGGGTCAATCTCCCGGGCTGGTACGGACTCGGCGCCCTTCAGGCAGCGCTCCACGACAACGACACCGCAACCATATTGGAGGCCGCCTATCGGCGCTGGCCCTTCTTCCAAGCGATCGTCGACAACGCTGCGATGATCCTGGCGAAGTCGTCACCCGAGGTTTCAGAGGAGTTCGCCGAACTGGGTGGCGCGGGTTCCAACGATGATGCCTCCCGAGTATGGCGGGCGATCGTTGCCGAGCGGACCGCTGCTGGCGATGCCCTACGCCGCATCTCAGGGACGGCGGAACTTCTCGCGAGCGATCCAGAGCTTCGCGCTTCGATCGATGGCCGCGCCCCTGAGGTGAACGCCTTGTCGCGGGTGCAGGTGCAACTCCTCCGCTCCCTGAGGAGCGCCACCGACGAAGGGCAGCGAGCGGAACTTTCGCACCTTGTGCGCCTGACGGTCAGCGGGGTCGCCGCTGGCCTTCGCAACACCGGATAGCAACGCGTCTATCCTCTCTCTATGTTGAAGCGACCCTCTCGACCAAACGTTCGCGGTGTCGCTAGCCGTGATCAGATCACTACATGGATTGCGCCACTCGCCACCCGCTGGCGAAAGCATCGTGCACTCGCACCAGTTTCAATGGCGGCGATGCGCGGCATTGAGGCGAAAGCTCTTCGACTCGGACATACGCGTGAGCAGATGCTTGCGAGCGGAGGGGAGTCGATCGCCGAGCTAGCGGCAGCACTGGCTAATGGGCGCATAGGGTCGGGCAGCGCAGCATCCGGGGCGCCGATCTTCATTCTCGCCGGTTCGGGCCCGGAGTCTGCACTTGCGCTGGAGGCGGGTCGGCAAATTGCTGCAGGGGGCACTCCAATCGTGGTGGCCCTGTGCGCGACTCGGGCACGCCCAGAACATGCCGCCGCGTCAGTGGCGTGGGATCGACTTGAATCGCTGAAGAGCGCGCGTCGCTTCCGTATTCCCGACATGAGGGAGGCGGCACACTTCCGCGCGGGCATAGAGGATCTTGCGCTCGTGATCGAGGCGCTTGGTGGTGCCACTGATGCCGTCGTACCGCCACTCCCCGTGCAGGCGGGGATCGACTTAGTGCGTCGCGCTCGCTCGGCGGGAGTGCCGTGCCTGGCCATCACTGCACCTGTTGGACTTGACCCAGAGTCGGGGAGCCGTCGGAATGGTGCCCCAGGCGCCGACGTGACCATCGCCTTGCACCGTCCACTCAGTACGCATCTCTCTCAGGCCGCGCAAAAACTTGTTGGCGAGTTGCTGGTGGCGCCGATCGGCTTGCCCCGCGATGCCGACAGGTTGGCAGAGTGAGCCAGCCGGCGAGCCCTCTCCGATCAGCAACTCTGGCGGCGCTCGCCGCTGGGGCCGCAGTCCTCGCTCTTCAAGAGATCAGCGCCATTCTGCCACCGGTCGGCGCCGCGATACGAGACCTTCCAGTTGTCGCAATCGTGTTGGTGATCACAACGCTACTGATCGTTGCTCAGTTGATCCGTTCGCGCTAGCAGACTAGTCGCGTTGCAACATCCCCGTATCAAAGGTTCGCTCGGTACCTGCGCGTAGGCGAGCAATGTTATCGGCGTGCGCGAGCCAGACCAGCGCGGGCCCAACGATCGCATAGGTTGCAATCGACGGACTTAGTCCAGAAGGGGAGAGTGCACTCGCGATGATGAGGATGGGGGCAAACGCCGCAGCGGCCGTGATCGATCCAAGTGATACGAGGCGTGTTCGCCAGATGATCAGGAAGAAGAACGGGGCGGCTCCGGCCAGTGCAGCAGGTGCGATGGCGAGCGCGGTGCCGAATCCCGTTGCGATGCCGCGACCTCCCTTGAAGCCGACCCAGAGGGAGCGGGTCGCACCAATCACCGCGAAGAGGGCGGCGATCACCTCCCACCAGGATCCAGAGCTATCGCCCTGAACTGCGGCAAGGCTGCGGACGGCAAGCACGGGGATGGTTCCCTTTACGACGTCGCCAACTGCGACAACGGCGGCGCGACGTCGCCCCAGCGCGCGAAGGGCGTTGGTGCCCCCCGTCCTACCCGATCCGATTGAGCGAGGGTCGGCTCCACCGGTGAGGCGCGCCACGATCAAACCGAAGGGGATTGACCCCGCCAGATAGGCGCCGAGGGTAGCCGTGAGCAGGAGCTGCATGTCCATGGCGGCGGAGGATAGCAGTGCGGCGTAGGATTCTCGTATGCCCGACTACGACCTCCTCGTTCTCGGCGGTGGAACTGGTGGCTACGCCGCCGCCTTCCGCGCCGCCCAACTCGGAATGCGTGTGGCGCTTGTTGAACAGGCGAAGGTAGGGGGCACCTGTCTCCACTGGGGTTGCATTCCCGCGAAGGCGATGTTGGAGAGCGGCGACCTGCTCGCCAAAATCGGTAAGGCGGCCGACTTCGGCATTCAAGTCACCCCCGCCACCGGCATCGATACGGCAGTCGTCGGTGCGAGACGCGACAAGATCGTGGCCAAGATGCACGCGGGCTTAAAGAGCCTCTTCAAGAAGAACAACGTTGAGCTGATCGCCGCTCGCGGCACCATCACCGCCCCTGGCACCGTCAAGGCAGCGCTGGTCAACGAGGCCGGCCAACCAACCGGCGAAGCGCGCACGATCACTGCTACCGACATAGTTGTCGCGACGGGATCAAGCGTGCGCAGCATTCCAGGCCTTGAGACCGACGGCAAGGTCGTCGTAAGCAGCGATGACATCGTCACGGGGGCGCTCCATCCGAAGCGCGTCATTGTGGTTGGCGGCGGTGCCGTGGGCTGTGAGTTCGCCTCCTACTTCCGCGACCTCGGCGCCGAGACCACCATCGTAGAGATGTTGCCCGCACTCGTGCCGCTCGAAGATCGTGACGCATCGAAAGAGCTCGCGCGCGCCTTCACCAAGCGTGGCATCGCCACTCACGTCGCACACCACATCAGTGAGGGGAGCCTGGTGCGCAGCGCTGAGGGTGTGACCCTGAGCATTGAGCCAATTGACGGCTCGGGCGCCGCAACGCCGTTGAGTGCAGACCTGCT
>RGCW01000061.1 GCA_009919005.1 Candidatus Aquidulcis sp.
GAGGCCAGCGGCATCGAGCGCATCAATCATGCTCGGCAGGGTACCATCCGTGTATGGGAGCACAAGACACCACCGACCTCTTCTTTGAGTTGCTGAATGCAGACGATCGCGCTGGGGCATTGAAGCTCGTGGATGAGCGCGTGGAGATGCGCGTGCATGTTGGCGACAGCGTTCAATTGCTCAAGGGTCACCAGCGCGTTGGCGGTTGGTTTCTTCGTGCCGACAAGGGCCTCCGCATGATCCCTGGTGAGGTCAAGGATACCGGCCATCAAGTTGAGTGCGACATCCTCGTCGTCCGACCTGGTTCAGCGAGTAGCAAGATTGATGCAACCTTCAAGGTTGAGGCTGGAAAGATCACCGCGATCAACTTCTCTCCCCAGGTTCGGTGACGCTCAGCCCCGTTAGGGGCTCGGCGACGTCACCACATCGGGAAGCACCTGCGGGATGATCAACTCCTGACCCACATAGATCGTAAGGGTCTTGCGATCAATATCTGGGTTTGCGCTCAGGATCACATCAATGCTGATCTGATAGAGCCCCGCGATCTTCCCTAGGGTATCTCCCGACTTTACGCGGTAGACCACAGGCTCTGGCGTTGGGGTCGGAGTTGGAGAGGCACTCGCCTCTAGGCTCGGTGAGGCGCTTGCAGTTGGTGTCGCAATGATCGCGGTGAAAAATCCGTTGACACCCTTCAGGATGGTCGGCAACGCGAAGAGAAGCACTGCGGCAAGCACGAGCAGCGCAGCGGCGCCACGCGTACCGCCTGGGATGGCTGGAAGGCGAAGTGCTGGGCGTGGCGCCTCGTCATCCATTGAGCGACGTTTGTGAAGCGGCACGAGCCGCACACGCTCCGCCTCCTCTGGGCTCAACTCGTACCGTGGCTCACCTGGCGCAGGTGCAACCGACCAGATGCTCCCCTCTGGAACCTCAAGAGACGGGTCGGCGAATTCATCAGTGCCGAGCGTTGCGGCAGCCAGATCAATTGGATCATTGGCGCTGGGCGTGCCGAACGGTAGCGGCTGCGGTCGGGGGGCGTCGATCGCGTGTGCAGCTTCGCGACCCGCCCAGGCAAGGAAGATTGGGCACGCGGTAAAGGTTGGCGTGAGGCAGGTGGCCGCTTGGCGTCCGAGATCGATCGGCTCTGCGGGACGCGTTGCGTAGCATGAATGCGCCGCACTCGGGTTCGCGGATCTCTTTGATGAATCGGTGCCAAGAGCGATGAACGGGCAGATTGGTGCGCTCATACGGGCGATCCTACTCCGTCACGCCAAACCTTCTCCATACGATCTGCAAGTTCCTCACTCCATTGAACGGCGTAGGTCAACTCTTCACGACTCCCCGCCTCTGGCGGTCGACCATCGACACAAGGCGAGGTGTCCTCCAGTGCAATCACCTCAACGCTTGGTAATCCGATCCGGCGGTTATGGAAGCGAAAGACAACGGGGACGATCGGTACACCGGTGCGCAGCGCGATGATCGCGGCCCCTGGTCGAAACTCCGCAAAGCGATCCGACGGCCCGGTCGTTCCACCTTCGGGCATCACTCCATAATGAGCGCCAACGGCGAAGACGGCGCTCGCCGCATTGAGATGCGTCTCAATGCCACTGGTGCCGCGCCAGACTGGAAGGAGCCCACCGAGACGTCGCAACAGCGTCGATCGAACGCGCCCGCGCCCAACGATGAATGGGCCGAGGCCAAGCCACCAGATCCGCGGGGCCGCAGGCGCCCCGATGCCGAGTGCAAACGCCTCGTAATAACGACGGTGCGGCGCACCAACAAGGAGGCGCGGTCCCGAGGTGGCGAGACGATCCAGACCGACCCCGTGCACCCGCATCCCGAACGCTCCGAGGACCAGTCGCAAGGTGAGCCGAAGGGCACGATACGCGAGGCTTGCCTCGGCCCACGGTTGGCGCCCGAGCCAAGCAACCCCCTCCCCCTCCGGGGGTGGGATCAGGGCATCGCGGCTGTACGAGCTGTATGCCCGAACCTTTCGCTCACTCATAGCCACACCCTACACGCTCACAGCAGGGCAGTTGTGACGCTGCCGCACTAGGCACAGTCCGCTACCGTAGAGGTCGACGGCCCTCGCAGCCGCGCAGTAGAAAGGAGAATCTATGGAGACCGCCCAACTCGTCCTCGTCTTCATTCACCTCGTCGGCATGGCCGCCGTGGTGGGTGGGTACCTTGCGGGCATCTCAGCCTCACCGAAGCGGCTGACCGCGGGGATCACCCACGGCATGCTGCTCCAATTTGTCTCGGGAGTACTCCTCCTCGGGTTGGCTGAGATGGGGAGTGATCCCGTTAACCACACCAAGTACGGGATCAAGATTGCGGTCGCCGCAGTCATCTTGCTGCTCGCGTGGCCACGTCGCAATGACGTATCGCTCGCAACCAATACGTATCACGCGATCGGCCTCTTGGCGCTGCTCAATGTGGCAGTCGCAGTATTTGTAAAGTAGAGAGGAGTCCACAATGCGAAACCTGTTTGCCGAGTTCGCTCCAGTCGTCGTCCACGCACACTGCGATGTGCCATGTGGCATCTATGACCCATCAGGCGCCGTGATCGCCGCGAAGACTGTCGCGCGTATGGTTGAGCTGATCACGCAAGCCGAGATTGGCGGCCCAACCGACCACGCCGCGCGCAACAAGTTGGTGCGGTGCATCGCGGTCAAAGAGGAGCACGCTGAAAAGGTGAAGCACGAGGTTCAAGTCATCTGGTCGGACTACTTCAAGCCAGAACACCTGGCGAAGTTCCCCGAGTTGCATGACCAGGTTTGGAAGCTCCTGAAGTTGGCATCAAAGAACAAGCAGAACGTTGATCCCGCTGCTGCCGCTGAACTGGTAGCAGCGACTGAGGCGTTCGCCGCCACCTTCGCCGCCTCAAAGGCCTAACGCACGGTTGTGGCGCAACGACCCGGAAGGATCTGGGTCGCCGACGTTGCTGAGCGATCAATGGAGCCGGCCCTCCTT
>RGCW01000062.1 GCA_009919005.1 Candidatus Aquidulcis sp.
AGATCGTCTTCCTGACCTTCTTCAAGGTGCTCGCCCGCAGCGGCGCGGAACGGGAGCGCGGCGTCCCGCCGCTGGAGGAGTTCCGCGGCTGACCGACGTGAAGGCTTTCATCGCAAAAATCCTTGGCCGTTTCGGCTACTCACTCACCCGGCACAGCTCGCTGGCGGCGCTTAATGCCGCCAGCGCCCGTGGTCGGGACCTGGATTTCCTCGCGGCGATGCCGGCGGCGCACGTTGCGGAACTGCTCGCCTTGCTCCCGCAGTCTCAGTCTCAGCTACGCCAGGACCTCTTCGTGCTCTCCGAACTCGGCTTCAAGCGAGGCGGCTACTTCGTGGAATTCGGGGCCGCCAGCGGCAAGGAGCTCAGCAACACCTGGCTGCTAGAGAAGCAGTTCGGCTGGTCCGGTATCCTCGCCGAACCCGCGAAGTGTTGGCATGAACGTCTGGCAGCCAACCGCACCTGCGTGGTCGAGCACCGTTGCGTCTGGAGGTCCACCGGAGACAGACTGGACTTTTCCGAGGCCAGGGAGGCCGAAATCTCCACCCTCACCTCATTCAAGGAGGGAGACCAGCATGCGGTCGCCCGCCGCGCTTCGCGGCGTTATCAGGTCGAGACCATCTCGCTTGCCGACCTGCTGGCCGCCCATGCGGGTCCGGCTCAGCCTGATTACCTTTCCATCGACACGGAGGGCAGCGAATTCGAGATCCTGGAGGCCTTCGATTTCCAGCGCCACCCCTTCAAGGTGATCACCTGCGAGCACAACTTCACCCCTGCCCGCGAGAAGATCCGCGCCCTCCTGACGGCGGCGGGATACGTCCGCAAGTACGATAAAATCTCCGACTTCGACGATTGGTACGTCCATTCTTAGGGGCGGCGACTTAGCGCATCAGGGTCCAGCAGGCGCTCAGAGGCTCCGTCAGAAAAGCGCGAGCAAACCACTGGATGGCCTTGGTATGTTCGCCGTTCTTGCGAAATGCCGAAATCGCTGGGGCTAGGCAATGTCGCACCAATCGTCCACGATTCATGTGCTTACGCAGTTCCCAGGCTCGAGACGCCAAGCCCACGTATTTGTCCGAGTCAAAGCTCTCTTTGGCCTGCAGTCCCATGAGCGACGGCATGAACGCAGCCTCTTCTTTCTCTGAAAGTCCGAAAATCATCAAGTCTGCCGCCGTTAGCGGACCGCGAAGGCCATCAATAGGATCAGGTCTCCCGGAGGTCCGCCTCCGATGTGCGCACATGGCGGCGAGAGCCCCCAGGGTTTGTTCGTGCCGGAGCCGGTGGGTTAGGCTGTCAGGGTGGATGCGGTAGAATGTTAGGACTTCCGGCAAGTTCGCCAAGGGATGCTGCTCCGACAGGCGAAGCCACAGATCGTAATCTTCGGCGCCCAACTGGAAGGCCGCACGATAACCTCCGGCCGCCATCGCCATCGACTTCCGGAGCATGACGGCAGGTTGTGCCAACGGGTTGCCGTTTTCCAGAGCCTTAGCCACCTGATCCGGATTCGAGGGGAATTCTTGAGTGCGAAGCTCGCCGTCCTTGTCGCTGAAATAAGTGATATGGCTTCCCACTGCGGCGACTTGCGGGTTTGCCTGAAGATAGGCGACTTGCTTCGACAGGCGATCGGGCTTGGCAATGTCATCGGCATCCAGAAAGGCAACGAATTCCCCTTTGGCGAGCTGCAGGCCGTAATTGCGCGCCGAGACGACGCCGGCGTTCTCCTGCGTCCGTATAATCATGCGCTTATCATGGGAGAAGCTCGCCGCAATTCGCTCGGAACCATCGGTAGACCCATCGTCAATGATGATGAGCTCGAAGTTCAAGCAATCCTGGGCCAAGATGCTTTCAATGGCCTGTTTCAAATGCCGTTCACCGTTCCACACGGGAATAACGACGGAAACCTGAGGCTGGCCCATGCGGCTATGCAATTCCTCCCCGCTTGAGCCGTCCATCCCTAAGTCGTCTCAAGCCTGCAGCCAGCCGGCGGGGCGGAGGTCGCGGGTGTCCAGTCCGCTCGCCGGCTGGAACCAGCGTGCCGGCGTGACCACTACTTTATCTTGGCTGGGGTTTAGCCAGGCGCCCCACCACGAGAAGCTGCTGTTGGCCGTGACGTGATGGGCACAACGAGACATAAGTATCAGGTCTTGTAGGGCCGTCTTCGTGTGTTCCGAGATGAAGCGGGCGTCCGTGGTAAGCGGAAGATTGGCACGAGCCCAGGCCGTGTCGTCGGTGAAGACGCAGACCGGGAAGGATTGGCCTGTGCGTTCAGCCACCAGGCGAAGGGCCTTTTCATAATAAGATGCATCCAGAAGACCATGGACGGCCATCGTTGCTGGATTGGCATAATCTCCGCGACGGACATGTAATGACACGCATGGTCCCGCGGGGATCAGATGCTTGGCAAGTGCGTCGATTTCGGCGAGCAAGTCTTTCCGGGGAATGAAATCCTCCCGGATGGCCTGGGCGATATCTGCGAAATATCGTTCACTCTGAAAGTATCCTTCCATGCGAAGGCTGGAAGTTATGCTCAAGACTGCCGGGTCATATCGGAAGCCTGACTCTCTGAAGATTCGATCTACTCCCAGAAGAGAGTTGATGTAACTGCGGACACGCCCGTTGCGTCGGGGGGCCGAACCCTCCGATATAAGTTCTAGCGGCTCCCGAAGCTGGAAGGCGTCTAGAGAGTAGGCGCGCTCTCCGGATGCTCGGAGCGGCCTGATATCGAGTCCGAGCCGAGAGGAAGTTCGCGCCGCCACGGCACGAGCAGCGGCATATTGGAACATCTGATTCCCCAAGCCCCCCTCCAGCGCGACGACGATCTTATTCATGCCTTCGCGCCCAACTTGCTCAGCGTCGGATCCTGCTTCAGCGGCAGCTCCACGGGCGCGCCGCCGTTCTGCGCGGACTGATAGAGGGCGAGGATGAGTTCGACGGCCTTGCGG
>RGCW01000063.1 GCA_009919005.1 Candidatus Aquidulcis sp.
CGGCACGTGTCGCCCTTTCACTCATCCTGGTCGCGGCGTGTCGACCTCCGGTTGGGGGCGACGCCGAACCCAGCGCCAGCTCCATCGCGGGTGATCTTGCTCCATCTCGAGATATCGCCGTTGCAATTCACCTCCCAGGGGCACCTGATGCCCTTGCATCGGCGATAACGAAAGCTGCGGGTTCTGAATCGATTGCTGGCGCTGGGGTTCAACTAGAGATCGTTCTGCCGTACGCCGGGGAAGATGCATTCGCGGTACGCGAACGTGACGGGCAGACAGACATCTTCTTTGCTACGCCGGCGGCCGCCCTCGTTGCGCGCGAAGCTGGAAACGATCTGGTCATGATTGCCGGGCTCCAACGTTATGCGGGGATGCAATTGGCCACGCTTCCGAAAGGTCCTGAGACCCTCGAGGCCGTAGCGAGCGGGTCGATCCTGCTTCAGGGACGTCCGGGCGACGAGGCTCCGCTTCTCGCCCAGTTCGACGAGTTAGGCATTGATCGTAGCGCGCTTGAAATTTCCTTAGCGGAGGACCCGTCTGCGCCGTTTGATCTCTACGGCCTTTTTGATCAGACTTTTGCAGCCGCTTCGGTAAACACGTATGACGGAGCTGCACGTCTCCAGGAGTTTTACGATCTTGAGAGTGGCCTCCCGGTGGGCCCGGAAGGAACTCGCTTGATTGCTGGTCTTGACGGCGACGCACTATCACGAGCACCAGGAATTGGGATTTGGGCGTTACGCTCAGCACTAGAGAGTGAAGACCATCGTATTGCAATGGCCCTGACGCTCATTGCAATCGCCGATGGCCTGGCGGCGTGTCGCGACGATGTAGCCGCGTGTGCTGTTGTGCTGGAGGACTCTGCAATCGCTGACCGCTATGGTGATGGGCTTCTCTGGTCCATCAATGCATTTAACGGCACCATGTGGCCTGCCCCTAACGGTGCCTTCACAATTGACGATGCAGAACTGACCCGAGCGGTGAACCAGGCGGTTGCCACTGGTGTTGTCTCTCTGGCACCACCGATCACTGAGCTTGTTGATCAACGCGTCGTGGAGCTTGCGCTACAGAACCTGCCTGCGACGATTGACCTTGTGGGAGCTGCTTGGACACCGCTTGAGGTGCAACTGCCGCTGGAGTAGGCGATTGACTCGGCGCGGGGTGGAGCCGACGGTTGCGCGGTCTAAGCTCCTAAACGCAACACATGATAAGTCGACGTAGCGAGCAAAACCGCTTGCCCTGGCGGCACTGTGGACTTCGTCTCAAGACGTTTCGGCTGATCGCTCTCTAATGTTACGAATACCGTTCGCTCCAAGGAGGATGCGAGCCGGGCGTGGTCGGCTGTTATAGGGGCTCCACATTGCGTCGGCGTAGGCGCCAGCACCTGCGATGCAGACAAGATCTCCACGCTTGAGCAAACGCGGTAGCTCGTGCGCACCCAGGGTGTCAGTTGCTTCACAGATGGGGCCGTGGACCGCAACGACATGAGTCTCCGTTTCAGGAGCGCGAAGCGCGATCACCGGGTGTCGTGCGCCGTAGAGTGCGGGTCGAATGAGTTCGCCCATCCCCGTGTCAAGGACCACCTGCCATTCGCACCTCGTTTCGGTGTCGCCAGGGAGTGCGAGCGTGCCGTGAATGATTTCAGTGCGTTGGCGAACGTGGAGCACCCGCGCAACCAAGTGTGTCGCTGTAGCCACGATTGCACGCCCTGGCTCGATAGCACGGACCACGGGGGTTGGCCCAGTCGCCGCGCTCCACGCAGCATCTGCCGCGGCACGAAACCCCTGTGCCTGTGCCTCAGGATCGTCGCTGCCATCAAGCGCAACGGGTTCTCCGCCGCCAACGCATAGAGTTCCATACGCCTGATGCGACGTACTCATAATGAGCCCCTCTCGCACAAGATCGGCATATGCGGCCAATGATTGCTCGACTGCGCGCTGCCACTCGCGCATATCGCGCAGTTGTGAACCGGCATGCATGTGGATTCCGATCAACTCACACGACGTGCGTGCAGCGGCAAGAACCGCCGCCGCCTCGCGTAGCTCTCGCAAGTCCACGCCAAACTTTGAACTTGCTCGTCCGACCGCAAGGCCATCGTGCGTCCCTGGTTCAATTGCGGGATTCAAGCGAATCAACATGCGGATCGGCGCGCGAAGCGTTAGGCCCTGTGTCCGAATCTGGGTCACGAAAGCGCGGGCCTCATCTGCTGATTCAATGGCAACCCAGCGAAGCGGCGCACCAGATGCGGCTGCACCAATCGCCTCACTGATCTCTTCAGGACCTTTCCCAATCCCTTCTAGTGTGATGCGTTCATTGCCAATCCCTGCACTTCGCGCAGCGAGGATCTCGCCGCGCGAGACACAGTTTGCCCCCCAGCCACGTGCGGCAATCAGTGCAACTATTTCGGGTAGCGGATCAGCCTTCAGCGAATAAGAGTGCACCCATGGATCTGGGAATGCGGCCTCGAGATACGTTGCGGCTGCCGCTATTGCCGCCTCGTCGGTGAGATAGAACGGCGTTGGAGTCCGCGTGGCGATCTCAATTGCTGCGGCTGAAAGCGCGGGTGGAGGAGTGCCCGCTGCGGGCATGAGCTAGGGGAGGACGACGTGACAGGCGCGGCACCGCGCCTCGTAGGTGTCGTCGCCACCCATGCCGCCAATGACGATCAGTTCGTCACTCACGCTCGCCGGCTGACCATTGCGCATTCGCTGCGTTCGCGTCGCCTCCCCACCGCACTTCACGCAGATTGCGGTGAGCTTCGTCACCTCGTCAGCGCGTGCAAGGAGCTCTGGAATAGTCGCGAACGGTCGACCGGCAAAGTCCTGATCGAGCCCGCTCACAATCACCGTGCGCGGACCGGCGACGAGCTCCTCGACGATCGCG
>RGCW01000064.1 GCA_009919005.1 Candidatus Aquidulcis sp.
CTCATCGTGTGCTGGTACCGCCATGATCGCCCCCGTGCCGTACCCGGCGAGCACGTAGTCGGCGATCCAAATTGGAACCTGCTCGCCGTTGACCGGGTTAATCGCGAAGGCACCAGTAGGAACGCCGCTCTTCTCCTTTGAGGTGCTCAGCCGGTCAATCTCCGTCTTGCGCTTCGTTGCCTCGATGTATGCGGTCACGGCCTCGCGTTGTTCTGGTGTGGTTATGGTGCCAACCAGCTCATGCTCAGGTGCGAGCACCATGAACGTCGCGCCGTAGAGCGTGTCGGGGCGCGTCGTGAAGACGCGCAGCGTTTCGCCACCAGCATGGTGTGCGGCTGGCGCAACGGTGAAGTCAACCTCGGCCCCCTCCGAACGACCGATCCAATTCGTTTGCATGGTGCGAATCGGTTCTGGCCAATTGATTCCTTCAAATGAGAGGAGCTCGTCGGCGTAATCAGTGATCTTGAAGAACCATTGCGTCAGGTCGCGCTTGGTGACGGGGGTTGAACAGCGCCAGCAGACGCGGTCGACACCCTCCACCTGTTCACGCGCGAGGGTGACCTGGCACGAAGGGCACCAATCGACGGGCGCCTGCTTGCGATAGGCGATCCCCTCCTCGTAGAACTTGAGGAAGAGCCACTGGTTCCAACGGAAATAATCAGCGTCGCAACTTGCCACCTCACTTCTCCAGTCGAACGAGGCACCCATGCTGCGCAGCTGGCGGCGCATGTTCTCCATGTTGGCGTAGGTCCACTCACGCGGATGAATCTTGCGCTTGATCGCGGCGTTTTCGGCGGGGAGGCCGAAGGCATCGAAGCCGACCGGATAGAAGACGTTGAAGCCCTGCATGCGCTTGTAGCGCGCGATCGCGTCGGTCGGGGTCATGATGTACCAGTGGCCAATGTGGAGGTCTCCCGACGGGTAGGGCCACATCGTGAGCAGGTAGTAGTTGGGCTTGCTCCGGTCGGTGAGGTCAGTGGCGTGAAGTCCCAACTCCTCCCAGCGATCTTGCATGCCATGCAAGCGCTCTACCAACTGAGCTATAGCCCCAAGGGGAGCGAGTGTATCAGCCGCTCCCGCCTCAGCCCCTCGTGGCGCCTCGTGCCGCACCTCGTGCGGCGAACGGGAGAAGGGCGAGCGAAAGGAGCACGAGCGCAAGTCCACCAGCGAATGGGGTTACGCCAATCGCGATGGTGGCACCGAGGCCGCCCAGGATCGGGCCCGCCGAAATGCCGAGGTCAAACGACAAGTTGAATGCGCCGTTTGCTCGGCCACGCTCCTCCGGTGCGCTGGCGATGGCGATCGCCCCCGCAGCGGCGGGGAAGATCAGCCCATAACCGATTCCGTAGAGGACCATCGCGACGAGGTCAACGGTGATGGTTGGACTGATCGCGAGCAGTGCCAGTGCAGCACTGAGTGCGCCGAGTCCGACCAGCGAGATGCCAAACGGTCCACGTTGATCGACGCGCCGAGAGACACGACTCAGCATGAGGGCGATGGCGATGATGCCGAAGATGGTGAAGAGGCCGCCGCTCGCGCCAGCGGCGTACCGAAGGGCCGCCTCTTGAGATCGGCCCTCGTCCAGCGCGCGTTGAATCAGCCCATCTTTGATGAAGCCTGTGACCGTGCCAACGGCCGCCTCCAGGCCAAAGATTGCAAGGAGGGCAACCCGTAGTCGCGGCTCATGAAGGATGCGGCGCCATGTGCCACTCGGCGAACGTGTGGCTGGAGTGACGACGAGTGTCTCGGGAAGGAGTGGTAGAACGGCGGCAAGGCCAATCGCGATGAGCGCTGCAACACCAAGGAAGACGGCGTTCACTCCAAAGATGTTGGAGACCAGTGCGGCGCCTGCTGGACCGAAGACTGCGGCAATTCCAATAAGCGCACCGGCGCGACCAAGGGTACGACCACGTTCGCCAATCGGCGCTGCATCGCCGAGAAGCGCGAAAAGTGCAGCGGCGAGCACACCCCCTGAGGCACCGTGGATGAGGCGTGCCAAAAAGAAGAGCGGCAGCGAGTCGGCGAAGGCGTAGATCGCAATTGCGATCGGGCTGATGATCAGTGCGGCGACGACAACCCGCCGTCGACCAAGTCGATCGGCAAGGGCGCCGCCGATTGGATCAAAGGCGAGATTGGCAAGTGAATAGGCGGCGATCGCGATGCCAACGAGGAGCGGTGTGCCGCCGAGCCCCTGAGCTCGGGGTCCGATCACCGGTAGCAGCGCGAAATTGTCAATAAAGGCGAGGAAGATCGCGGCATAGATTGCCGCCCGACTTCGTCTTGTCAGGGTGGGCGTCGCTGTACTCATAGGCCAAGCATCGCACGCGCCGAGAGTTGCCGCCGTCGTGCGACACTCTGCACCGTGAGCGCCAGACCGTATCGCCTGATCCGCAGCCGGCGTGCCCGGCGGCTAACACTGCGCATCGATCCAGAGTTCGGACTAGAGGCGGTTGTCCCTGAACGCTATAGCGAGGCACGAGCCGCGCGCGATGTCGAAGCGTTCATTGCAACAAAACTTCGGTGGATTGATCGGTCGCTCGCCGAGGTCACTGCGCGTCGCACCGCGCTCGGCACCGACGGGCGGCTCGCCCTCGGAGGGGTGATCCCGTATGCGGGTCGGCCGCATCACATCGTTACTGGAGCGGCGGCCAGCATTGCTGCGCTGAATGGAGAGATCCAGATCCCTGCGAGCATCGCCAGCGATCCCGAGGCTGTTCGCCGTCGGCTACTGGCTTGGTTGCGTCGCCGAGCGCGCGCCAT
>RGCW01000065.1 GCA_009919005.1 Candidatus Aquidulcis sp.
CGGCGAGTACGAGTGTCATGGCAGCGAAAAGTGCGCGCTTGGCGGGCATTGGCGGGGCTCCAATCAACTGGCCGCACAGCGGCGGCGTTGGCGAAATACTACACGAGCCCAAATCCTTCGACGCCGGCTTCGGCCAAACACTCAGGCCCCTCGTTCCGCGCATTAGAGACGCGGCGCGAGACGCGGCGCGGCACCAAATAAGTGTCGGGCGATGGGCCGAGCAGGCCCGCCACATCATCGAGGTGCGTCCCCACGTCGAGCCAGGCGGCGCGGGCGGTATCGTCGCGCAGCATCACCGGCATGCGGTCGTGGATGCGCCCCACCACTCCGTTCGCCTGCGTTGTAATCAGGGAGAAGGTCAGCACCCCCTCGTGCTCGGTGGCGATGCCGCCCAGGGCGAAGCGACCGCCCGCGCTCGGCAGGTAGGCCCACGGCTGCTTCGGCTCGCGCTTGCCGATGGGTCGTCCGAGCTCGGCCAGGTGCTCGGGGTTCTCCCACTCATAGAAGGCGTCGATCGGCACCAGCACCCGCCCGTGGCGGAACGCGTCCCGAAAGGAGGGGAGCGTCGCGACCGTCTCGGCCCGAGCGTTGAAAAGCCCTGATACGCGCGTGGTACGTGCCTTCTGCCAGTGCGGGATCAGCCCCCAGCTGCCGTACCCCAGCTGGCGCCCCTCACCACGCTCCTCCTTATAAGGAGCAATGACGAGCGCCCGACTCGAGGGGGCCATATTCCAGCGCGGATACCACCCCGCACGTACCAGCGACGTATCGCCAGGAGCGGGCGTGCTCAGGCTCTTGCGCAGCGCCACGCTGAGATCGGCGCCGAATTCCCGGGCGATCTCTTCTGGCGAGGTGGCTTGAACGATGCGGCCGCACATGCGGCACAGGATACGCCGCTAGCGCTGCGCTCCCACGCTCTGCCGGCGTAGGCCGACTCCCGCCGCCAGCGTCACGAGTGCCAGGACGCTGAGTGCGATCGTCCACGCGGAACCAGAGCCACCCGTGGTGTTCGTCTCGGGGAGCACGTAGGTCGGCTCGTCGAGATAGGCGAACTCGTTGCCGATCTCCGATGAGAAAACGGTGCTGTAGAGCCGACCGCCGACCGCTGCGAGGTTCGTAGTGTAGCAATCGCAACTGACGTACTGATCGGCATCAATCGGGAAGGGGACTCGCTCGGCCGTTGAGCCATCACTGCGATATACGTAGTACGACGTACCGTTATAGCCGGTGAAATACAGATAATCACCGACGACGACAAACGTACTCGGGAAGCTGCTATCCACACCAGGCCTCACATCTACGGCGAGGGTCGTTGAGCTGCCGTTGGTGCGCCAGAGTTCGTATCCATTGGCGCCAGCGGCGGAGAAATAGAGGTAGTCGCCAAACCGAATGAAATTGTTTGGATCGCTCCCACTTACCCCAGAATTGATATCAGAGACGAGCGTGGTGTCGCTGCCGTTGGTGCGCCAGAGTTCATTGCCGTTAGTGCCGTCATTGGCCGAGAAATAGAGGTAGTCGCCAAGGAGCGTGAGGAACTGGGGCATGCTGTTGCTCCCCCCGACAAAGATGTCTTCAACCATCTCCGTTGAGCTGCCGTTTGTACGCCAGAGCTCATAGCCACTGGTCCCGTCATCAGCGACAAAGTATGTGTAGCTTCCGAGCGGCGTCATCCACGATGGATAGCTTCCAGAGGCACCATCCTTCGTGTCGTAAACCATGGTTGTACTACTGCCATTAGTGCGCCAGAGCTCGTAGCCATGGATGCCATCGTCGGCCGCGAAGTAGAGATAGCCGTTCGCCTCTTGCAAGTTATAGGGATAGCCGCCATCTCCGCCAGTTCTAATGTCGTATACAAGCGACGTTCCAGCGCTCGTTCCATCGCTCCGCCACAGTTCGACCCCAGTCAGGCCGTCGTTCGCTTGGAAGTAGATGTAGCCACCAAAGCGGTGGAAGCCGTTGGGGTTACTGCCGTTAGCCCCTGAATAGATGTCGGAGACGATCGTGGTCGTGCTGCCATTGGTGCGCCAAAGCTCTGATCCTCCGGTGCCATCATCGGCCGAAAAGTAGAGGTAGTCGCCGAGTATGGTGAACCCCTCCGGATAACTCCCATCCACACCAGGATTGATGTCACTCACCTGGGCCGTGGTGATGCCGTTCGTGCGCCAGAGCTCGTAGCCGCTGGTGCCGTCGTTGGCGCTGAAGTAGAGATAGTCGCCGAAGGCGACGCTCTCCGAATAGTCCATGGCATAGGAGCCATTGGACCCCGGCTGAATGCTGTCGACCACCGTAAAGGTGGGGGGCGTGGTGGCCCGGACCGGCACGGCCGCAGCCATGAGCAGGGCAAGGGCGAGAACGGCGGATCGGCGGGTCTTGCTGGCGGGCATCACGAGCACTCCTTTACCTAGGCAGGCGAAGCGCCTGCGATGGGGGATTTTAGGGGAAGTGCCCTGAGAACTCCAGCCCAGTGGATTCACTTAGTTAGGCAACGCTTGCGTAGATCCCCGTACCCCGCTCAGGGTACTTCTCATAGATGTGCTCAAAGAGTGCAGCGCATTTCTCCCCGTAGAGGTCTTTGGAATACGCGTCCGGCAGACCTGTATCGAGAGTCTCTTCAATAACCAGGCGTAGCTGTGAACGGGAGGCTGACTTACCTCGCCAATTAAGATCTAGAACCTCTTTCATGCTGCTCAGAAGCTGTTTCGCCGCGAGCTTTACCTGATCACGTTCAG
>RGCW01000066.1 GCA_009919005.1 Candidatus Aquidulcis sp.
ACCCTGGCGCGCCAGGGTCGTACTCAGGCTGCTCGTCAATCACGTCAAGGAGTGCCTCGTCGATCCGATTCGTCGCGGGATCTACCTCGTTCAGCAGCTCTGCCGCTGTCTTGTCAGATCGAACTACCAAGAATTCGTGCGGGATCGTCCCATTGTTGGCGAGATTGAAGGTGATCTCGCCCGGCACGTGCTTCGTGGCAGAGATCTTGATCTCCCACTCCTTCTCGGTGCCGTCAATCGCTCCAGTTGCGGGCGGCTCTGGCTTCGGCTTTGTGTCGGCAAGCCACGCGGTGTACTCCTCCGGTGTCACAACCCGAACCGTGAAATGCATGGCGTGATGGAGCAGGCCGCAGAAGGCAGAGCACTGTCCGGTAAACGTTCCAAGCTTGTTCGGTGTGAACTGGAAGACGTTCACATGACCTGGGACTAGGTCGCGCTGGAAGAGGAACTGTGGAATGTAGAAGCCATGGTTGACGTCTTGCGCGACTAGCGTGACCTGCACGACTTTGCCGAGTGGGACGACCAACTCTGGATACTGTTCAGGAGTTCCGAAGATCTCAATCCCGTCATCGGGATACGCAAACTTCCACTGCCACTGGTATCCAACAACCTCAACCTTCACTTCGGCGTTGGAGGCATCGCGCGCATCGACCACATTCAGTACGTTCCACGAGGCGACAAAGAGCACCAGGACGGTGATCATCGGGATCGCTGTCCAGATCAACTCCAGGACCACGTTCCCGTGCGTCTGCGCCGGCAGCTTCGTGTCGCTCGGCTTGCGGCGATAGCGGATGACGGACCAGATGATCAGCCCCTCCACCAGCACGAAGACAACTGCGGCGACAACGAAGACGAGGTTGTAGAGGTCTCGAGTCAGCAGGGCTTGGTCGGTCACCGGCTGAGGGAGGCTGACGGCCTGACAGCCTCCAGCGATCAGGGCGACCGCGGCGATCAGCAAGACTGCGGCACGTCGGCGAATCATCGGAATACGGCTCCCTCTCTGTCGCAGGGGCGTCCGCCCCAGTCGGGGGGATCATAGCCGAGACTCCCGTGCAGACCCCCGTGCTGGTGCGAAATCGACACCAAATTGCAACCGGGTCGAAACCTGAGTCGGAATGTCGGATAATCCGCCCGAGTTCCGCCGCCATGGCGGTAGAGGCGAGGAGGCCGGTAGATATGGCTCGAGCAGTGAAGCGCACCTCAGGTCGTCGCGCCGACACATCAAAGGGTCAGGGGGTGCTTGCTGAGGCGGGTCTGGCTCCTGGTCGAACGGCCCGCGTCGTCTTAGGGCTGGCTGCGGCACTCGGCATCGGCATCGCCATCTGGTCACAGATCCCCACGCAGGGAACCATCGCCGCCAAGGAGAGTGAGTGGAAGATCGTCATTTCGGCTGATCGGCACACGGCTGGCGACGTCACCTTCCACCTCGACAATCGCGGCACCGTGCCCCATGAATTCCTCGTTGTCGCCACCGAGAAGAGTGCTGCGCAGCTCTTGCAAGAGGTGGACGCAACCTCAAATCGAATCGATGAGGACACCCTTGACGTGGTTGATGAGCAGCCCGAATACGAGCCGGGTACCACCGCCACACTCACGGTCACCCTGCCGAAGGGCCACTACGTAGTGATGTGCAACATCGAGGGCCACTACAAGAACGGCATGTACGCGGATCTCACCATTACGGATTCGCCAGATGGGAAGGTCGTCGAGCGCACTCCTGCGCCTGAGCCTGTCGCCGATATCGGACCTATCTCTGGCACCGAGAAAGAGTGGGCGATTGAGATCTCCTCCTCTCTCCACGAGGCGGGAACAACCACATTCAATCTGCAGAACATCGGGTCGATCGCTCACGAGTTCCTCGTGGTTCGCAGTGACAAGAGTGCCAGCGAGCTCCTCGCAAGCGTTGACGCCACCACCAATCGCATTGACGAAGAGCAGCTCAACGTTATCGATGAGCAGCCCGAATACGAGCCGGGTGTTCCTGGAATGGTGACGGTCAACCTTGAGCCAGGCCACTACGTGGTGATGTGTAATATCGCCGGCCATTACAAGGCAGGTATGTACGCCGACCTCGAGGTGGTACCTGCCAAGCCTGCGACCGGGGCGGTCAAGGGCGAGGAGAAAGAGTGGGCAATCTCACTCGACTCGTATTCGCACACGGCGGGCTCCATCACCTTTGACCTGTCAAACGTGGGCACGATCGCCCACGAGTTCCTCGTGGTTCGGAGCGAACTTACCTCCACCGCACTCCTCGCGAGCGTGGACGCGACCACGAAGCGGATTGATGAGGCGCTGTTGGACGTCATTGATGAGCAGCCAGAGTACGAGCCGGGAGTGCCAGGGACGGTAACGGTTGATCTGACGCCGGGTCACTACATTGTGATGTGCAACATCGAAGGCCACTACAAAGCGGGGATGTACGCCGACTTTGACGTTCTCTCCCCCTAGCTAGACCGCGACTCCGGGAACCTTCACCCCGCGCTCAGGTGCTCACTCCGCGCTCAGGCGCGCGGCGCGTTGGCCTCTCCGTTTGGTTGCGTATGCACCGTCGCAATCCCTGAGAGCAGCAGTGGCACTGGTCCAACGACCACCCCTACGGCCCCAACGAAGAGCGTTGCCCGCAATCCGAAGTGCTCGGCAATAAAGGAGCCGATAAACGCGCCGAGTGGGAGGCCAAGGAGCATGAGTGTTTTCATGGACGCGTTCAT
>RGCW01000067.1 GCA_009919005.1 Candidatus Aquidulcis sp.
TCACTCGTGCAGAGTCGCAGCGATGCGATCTTGTCTACTGCAATGCGGTTGCGCTCTTCTGGCATGGTCGCGTCGCCTGATCGAACCCCAGCCTCTATATGTACGACGGGAATCCCGCGAGCCCGCGCAGCGACGGCGCCAGCAAGTGTTGAATCGGTATCGCCAAAGACCAGAACAGCCTCGGGAGTATCTGAGGCGAGTGCTGACTCCAGTGCAGACGCCATCGCATTGATGCGCGCCTCACCACGTACGTCTCCCGGCTCAGGGAGCAGCAGGTCGGGCGGTGTCATTCCGAGGTCACGGTAAATCTGGCCCGCGAGCATCTCATCGTGGTGCTGTGCCGTATCGATGACGAGCGGCTCAATCGGTGCTGTGAGGTGCCTGCGTAGAGCGGCAAGCTTGATGAGTTGGGGGCGCGTTCCGACAATCGCCGCAATACGCATAGCCCCTCCTTATCTTTGGTGACCGTGCGTGCTGCGATAGACTCGCCGCATGCCGAACCCCGCTCCGCACACCGTACCAAAGGGTGCCCCCCAGCCGAAGCGGCAGGTGGCGATGTTCGCGTCATCGACTCGGGCTACTTCCATCAGTGCTGCCAATCCGCCCGAGACTGCTCGCACTGCTCATGCATCCGTTCTGGTGCGCGCTTGCCATTGCCGCCGCCGTGGCACGAAAGGTTCGAATTCCACTCGCTGGCGCTGCACTTCTTGCCATCCGCTGGACTTCGTGGGCGACCCTCGCCGCTCGTGCGGCGCAGCCCGCGCAGATCCTGCACGCCCATGACCTCTCCGGCGCACTGCCCGCCCTCGTCACGCTCCGTTCTAATCCCACCGCCACGCTGCTCTACGACAGCCACGAAGTCTTCCTTGAGAGCGGGAGATGGGCGAAGAGCCCACGATTTATTCGTCGCCTGCTCGCAGCTCGATTTGAACAGCCGACACTTCGTCGCGCCGCCGCGCTGATCGCGGTGAACCCCCAGGTGATTGAGGAACTTTCCAAGCGCTACGAACTCCCAGTGCGTCAGGTTGTTACGTACAACTGCCCGCCAGCGTGGAACCCAGAGCCACGCGGCACGGAGCTGCGCGCCGCCATCGGTGTTGACGCTACGGCGCAGGTCGTGCTTTATCACGGGGGATTCTCGGCGCACCGTGGGCTTGAGGAGTTGCTCGAAGCGAAGCGAGATCCGCGCCTTACCAACGCACACCTCGTCTTTCTTGGATATGGACCACTGGAAGCCACGCTGCGCGCGGCTGCCGCTGATCCCACATACGGCGGAAAGGTTCATGTGCTGAAGGCGGTCGCGCCAGAAGTACTCGATCGTTGGGTCTCGGGCGCCGATGTGGGCATGTGCACCGTGCTGCCGAGCACGTTGAATCATCAAATCTCGACGCCGAACAAGCTCTTTGAAGCAATCGGTGCTGGTGTTCCGGTCGTTGGGAGCAACTTCGCCACGATGCGCGACATTCTGCTTGGAGATCCCGACGCTCCACTCGGCGCCGTCTGTGATCCGACGAACGCTCACGACGTCGCAACCGCCATTCACTCAATTCTCAGCATAAGCCCAAGCGATCGCGCGGAACTGCGGGCTCGCTGCATTCGTGCAGCCGCCGCGCGCTGGAACTGGGAGGCGCAGGCTACTCGCCTCACCGAGCTCTACAGATCACTCCCATCAACACCATCGGCATGAGCCACCCACCGCGGCGACTCGTGATCGGCATGCTCAACACCGCTGGGCAGGCCCGCGAGTGGGCGAACGCCGTGCGCCGCCACACACCAGCAACAGCCGAGTCATGGGGAATCAAGCGGCCCAACGAGTCGGCGATCGCATTTGCGGTGGATCGCACGTACCCACTGGTGGATGGTGCGGCAGCCCAGGCCTGGAAGGATCTACTGCAAGCCCCCACGAAACCAACGCACCTCATCATCGAAAGCGGCAAGCCGATGGTCATTAGAGGCACATTCCGGCGCATGCTCTTCCAGGCATTGACGGCGCGCCGCCACGGCATTCGCCCAGCGCTTCTCTTTCATGGCAGTGATATTCGAGTGCCAAGCATGCACGCGGCTACGCATGTGGACTCGCCGTTCCACCAGAGCCTTGATGGCTTAACCGAAAAGCTGGAGGCGAAAGCAGAGTCGATTCGGCGCTGGTTGCGCGTATGGCCGTTTCCAATCTTCATCTCAACGCTTGACCTGAAGCACTATGTGCCGCGTGGGCGATGGCTACCAGTAGTACCAGATTCATCCTGGTTTACGCCGATGTCGGAGATCTCACCGGAACGATCGCGACCCTGTGTATTGCATCTGCCGTCACGACGCGTTCTGTTCCAAAGCGCACAGGTGGATCAGATCTGTCAGCAGCTTCACGACGAAGGGGTGATTGAGTACCGCAGCATCACGGGAGTCTCTCCCGTAGAGGTGCGCGCTCATGTGGAATGGTCGGACATCGTAATTGACAAGATTGGCCTCGGCGTGACGGGTGTCATGGTTGCCGAGGTGATGGCCTCTGGGCGCCTTCTGATCGGTGACGTGGACCAGGGCGTGCGCGACGCACTCCCCGAGCTGCCGCTGATCCAGAGCTCGATTGCAACACTTCCTGCCGTACTCCGGGATCTAGTTCAGGATCGGTCGACCTGGCGCGAACGCGTCACCGCGGGCCACGCGTTCGCGCGGAGGTATCACGATGGGCGCTACTCGGCGGCC
>RGCW01000068.1 GCA_009919005.1 Candidatus Aquidulcis sp.
GACTGTGCAAAGGCCATGCTTACGGTGCCGAATCGTCGGCGCCAATTCCCTGCGACAGCGATCTCTGCATTGCCACCAGCGAGCTCACTACTCTCAACCTCAAGCTGGACCTCAGCTGCAACATGGAGTGGTGGTCGGACGCGAAGTCGGATCGTTCCGAGAAGCACAACGACTGAACCGATGGCGTAGAGCGGCCCGACCATAAATGCACCCCCTGCGACAACAGCAATGCCGCTCGCCAAACAGGTTGCGGCATAGCTAAGGCTTGTGACGGCTCGAAGTGGTCCCCAGTCGCCCTTGACCTCAGCAAGTCGCTCCATGCCGATCGCGTCAAGGAGGGGAACGATCCCGGCACCGGCAAACGCTGCGAGCATAGAGCCAGGAATCCCTGCCGCTGGGCCCGCGGCAAAGGCGAAAACACCAACCGCCGTACTTAGGATGGCGAGGCGGAAGGCCGCAACGCGGCCAAGTGTGGCGTCGCCAAGGTGGCCCCAGATCGGCGCTGCCGCGAGTGAGAGCACGGAGTTGATGGCGCCAACAAGGCCAATCGCTTCGAAGGAGACGCCCCGATCGCGAAAGACGATTGAGCTGAATGGCAGATAGCAGGCCTGCATGATGCCAACGACAAGATAGAGATACGAGGCGCGGCGCATTCCAGGGCGAAGCAGCATGAGAGGCATGGCCACTACATTACTGTCTCGTTGTCCCCTCCGCCCTGTGCGCTGTCGGAGCGCTCGCGAACCAAGTTGACGAAGCGCGTCTGATCCTTCACGAAGAAGAGTTGGCCGGCACCAGTCGGGCCGTTGCGGTGCTTCGCGATGCTGAAGTCTATGGTCTCACCCACGGCATCCGTCTCGTCAACGCGGTCCCCCTTGCGCCACAAGAAGATCACCACATCAGCATCCTGCTCGATCGCGCCAGATTCACGTAGGTCGGAGAGTCGTGGCTCTTTGGAATCGCCACGCATCTCAGTCTGCCGCGACAACTGGCTGAGCGCGAGAACCGGTATTCCGAGTTCACGTGCCAGTGCCTTGAGACCGCGCGAGATCTCGGAGACCTCCTGGACGCGGTTTGATTCGCGTCCAGATGAGCTCGGCTGCATGAGTTGTAGGTAGTCGACGATGAGTAGGTCGAGACCATGCTCCATCTTGAGCCGACGCGCCTTGGTGCGCAGCTCCATGACCGAGATGCTCGCCGTGTCGTCGATAAAGACCTTGGCGCGCGAGAGGCTCTCCATGGCGCCCGCAATCTTTGGGAAGTCCATATCGCCGAGGAAGCCGCTGCGCAACTTAAACGAATCAATCTTGGTGACGCTTGATAGTAAGCGGAGCACCAGCTGCTCTTTGCTCATTTCCAACGAGAAGAGGCCAACAGATTTCCCTTCGCGCACCGCCGCGTATTCAGCAATGTTGAGGGCAAGCGAGGTCTTGCCGACTGAGGGTCGCGCCGCAAGCACGATTAGGTCAGAGGCCTGCAACCCTTGAGTCCTGCTGTCGATGTCCGTGAAGCCAGTGCGCAAGCCCATCAGCTGCCCGCGGTTCTGATGCAGATGGTCAAGGCGGTCATAGGCTTCGCTCAGTAGCGTTTCAAGGGCGGTGAAACCTGAAATAGTTCGTCGCTCGCTGATTGCAAAGAGTTCAGATTCGGCGCGGTCAATCGCTTCAATAGCATCGGCGGGATCCTCGTAGCCGATTGAAGCGATGCGACCGGCAGCGCTGATCAACCCGCGCAGCACCGCCTTGCGCTCCACGATCTTTGCGTACTGCTTTGCGTGCACTGCCGTAGGGGTTCGGTCACACAAATCTGCAAGAGCGGCTCGTCCACCAATCTCCTCAATTTGACCGCGGCGCTCCAACTCTTCAGAGACGGTGAGGATGTCGATCGGCTGGCGCTGTTCATAGAGTGAGAGCACCGCCGCGTACACCTTGCCGTTTGCGGGCTTGTAGAAATCGGACGCTTTGAGCGTTTCGGAGACTTCGGTGATGGCATCACCATCAATGAGGATGGCGCCGAGGACAGACTCTTCGGCCTCGGAGGACTGTGGTGGGAGTTGGCTTGTCATCTTCGTATTCTCTCAGTCGTGCAGAAGAGGCTCTAGGTGGATGCCCACAAAAGTGGCCCAATCTCTCCACGAAGAGGGGATCGGGCCCCTTCGGCTGTGGATAAGTCGGCGCCCGGCGCCGACGTTCGCGCTAGTGAACGCGACGAAGAACGCCGACGAGCACGCCCTGCACGTTCACTGCGGGGTAGTACATCGGCTTATACGCCTTGTTAGCTGGCTGCAGGCGGACCCGACCGGCCTCTCGGAAGAGCTGCTTCAGGGTGACCTCGTTCTCCTCAACCTGGGCGACCACGATGTCGCCGTCGGCGGCCACCTTCGGCGATCTGCCCCACCACGACCAGCTCACGGGCGGCCATCGGCAGGTTGGCCGTCTCAAGTTCGCTGTCGATCTCCAGGAGGGAGCGGCCGCGGGCGGTAAGGCGCACAGAGCGCGAAAGGCCAGCGCCACGTTCGATCAGCCCCTCCTGCTCGAGGGTCTCAAGGTGGTGGTGGACGGCGGAGGGGGCGGCGAGGCCGACCAGGTCGGCGATCTCACGCACGGTCGGCGGGGTACCCGAACGGCGGATCCCCTCGGCGATCGCCTGGAGGATCCTCGTCTTGCGGTCGTG
>RGCW01000069.1 GCA_009919005.1 Candidatus Aquidulcis sp.
CTCCCTCGCATGAACCGTGCCCGCCAGTTCGCTCTCTCCGCCCTTGCCGCAGCGGCGCTCATCACGACCGCCGCCCCGTCACCGAGCGCCCCAGACACCAGCGGCTGGAGCTGGGTACCGATGTACTTCTCCGGCGTAGCGAGCGAATCAGTCAGCGTGGCCAACGATGTGGTGCGCGTGATCAAAGTTGCGGGGGACGACCTCTACGTCGGTGGAGACTTTGGAGGCTTTGCCGGTGGGTTTAATCGCGACCGGATTGCACGATGGAACAATATTGACCAGTCGTGGCATAGCCTCGGTGGAACCCCAGAGAGCGGAAAGATCACCAATGGGATCGTCTACAGCATTGAGGTATCTGGGGAATACGTATACGTCGGTGGAAACTTTACTCTCCTGGATTACACCGGCACGGAGTACCACAACCTCGCCTACTTCAATCTAGTTACCGAAACCTGGCACGGCTTCCCTGGACCCATCAGTGCGGACGTGATCTCGGATGGCGAGGTGCGGGCAATCTACGCTGATCCTACTGATAACTCGCTCTACGTTGGCGGTGCATTCGTCAATGCCAACGACAACGAGAACGCTGACTACCTCGTTGTTGGCGACAACAATCTCTGCATCGGGGTTGTGGGCGCCTGCACAGCGGGGGCACCAGAGGTTTCCGTGTGCAGTGGTGTCGGTGTGACCTGCGCGATTCCAGTCCCCAACCACTGGGCGGCAGTTGGTGACGACGGGGCCGGTGGTCCGGCTATCAGCTCATTTGTGAGTGCGATCACTGCGCATCCTGATGGCGGCCTGCTCATCTCGGGCGATTTTGGCAACGCTGGTGGTCAACTCGGAGCCAACTCGCTCGTCCGGCTGACCTACACCGATCACTTGGTGTGGACACCAGAGTCTGCCCCTTCGATCAGCATGTATCCGATCGGCAGTTACAACACCGACTACTACGTTGGCGCGTGGGAGGATGTCTATCGCCGCGGAACCGATGGCACCTGGAGCGCGATCTGCCCCGAAGTTCTGCATACGCCTGGTGCCGTATGGAGCGCTGTCACCCCTGTCTCCGAGTCGCTGGTTCTAGTTGGCCGAACAAACCGCCTGGTCGCCTGTAATCCGGTCACCGGTCAGGCAACCACGTTCGACGAAGGTCGGACCATCACCAGCATGGCGCGGTTCGGCGACGACCTGATCGTGAGCGGAAGCGCCAACCTCGGCGGCCTCGGCAGCGTTGGTGACTACATCGCGATCATTCGCGGCATCCCATTTGGAGAGCTCCCCTCTACGAATGACGATGGCCGGCAATCGACTGACACTGTGATTCTGCTCGCGACCCTCGCCGCCCTCACGGCGCTGGCAGGTACGCAGCTCCTCCGCCGCGCCTAGCCTCAAACACTTATTGCGCACGAGCCCCACCTACGGGGTACCCTTTATGAAGCGCACTCACTTCGAGTGTGCAGCTAGGGAGGGAACATGTCGTTACTTGGTGCAAAGAAGGGGAAGGACCTCGCCTTCAGCGACTTCGTGTCGGCTGCCGTGCGCGGGCTCTTCATGCCCTACTTCAGCCTGCCGATCATTCTGATTGGCGTCGCAGTTGGCTACGCAACCGACCTTATCTTGAAGCCAATCCTGGTGGGCGGTTTCGAGAACGTTGATTCCATCGGCGCGATGGTTGGCCCAATCGCCACCTCGTCGGGGATCTCCATCGTCGCGGGGATCTTCGTCGCTGTGTACGGCCAGGTCTATGGTGCTCTCGCCACCGGAGCCAAGGGCGGCACGCCAACAATTGGGGAGGCGTTCGCCATGATTGGCCAGCGCGGCCTCTCGGTCTTCGCCGCGGGGCTGGTGGTCACGCTCGCGACGATGGGCATCTTTCTTGTGGGTCTGCTCGTATTCGTCGGCGCCGCCATTGCGGCAAATGCGGGTGGCGTGACGACAGGGCTCTTGGTCCTGTTCATTATCGTCTTCATCTACCTCTCAATGCGTCTCGGCCAAGCGGGCTGGTTCGCCGCAGATGGAATGGGCGCGATCGATTCGATCAAGACCTCGTGGAGCCGCACCCAGGGCCACCTCCTGAAGATCTTCTTCTGGAGCCTCGGCGGGGCGTTCGTCTTCGCCTTGGTCGGCGCACTCGTGGGCCTGCTCACGAGCTCGCTGCCAGCTGGCATCAGCAGCTCGATCGGCACAGGGGTTGGTGCCGTCTTTACCTATGCGTCGGGGGCCGTGCTCTACCGCCGCATCACGGCGAAGTAAGCCAACCGCACACAACAGCGCGCTCCACGCGGAGCCGAAACCCCCTCGGTCGCAGCGATGCGCGCCGAGGGGGTTCTTCGTTCATCAGCCGGGCGGGGTGCAGGTAACGGTCGTAAAGTTGACGCGAGGGCTGCTGGCATCAACCCCACGTCGCAGGATGCGATTCTTCCACGTGATCGCCCGAAGGCTTGCCGCCGATGGCGCCTCGCACTGGTAGACCTGGATTGCGTTGCCGACTGGGGCCCGGTTGTAGCGGAAGGTGTTGTTGGTAACACCGAGGAGGTTTGGACCCGTACCACCAGCAATGTCTCCGGCATCGAGAGCGATTCCGCCACCAGACCCGTAGACCGATCGGTTCCGATCGAAGACGTTGTATCGA
>RGCW01000070.1 GCA_009919005.1 Candidatus Aquidulcis sp.
GAACGACCCGAAGTCCGACCGCGACAACCACTCCAACCAGTGCAACCCGAACAACGACGAGTACTGGCACTGCCGCGAGTAAGCAAAGCTTACTGAAACAACAAGGGCCTCCGAAACCGGAGGCCCTTTTTATGCCTAAGTGCTTATCTCAGACCTTGGGTCCGTATTTGTTAAAAACCAGGCCCCCGGCTGCGAAGTAACGTCGGACCGACTTACCTATATAGTGGGCTCGGACTGCCTGATCGGCCGGCTCCCCCTCGAACTCGCAGGTCCCCTTGAAGTGGTCCGGGGCCAGGTCAGTCCGTGTCGGGTAGTGGGACGGATCTGAGGGCTGCCAGTGGTGGGTGCGGAAGACCTCAACGACCAGGCCTTGGTAGACCACGATAGCGTAGTCGTACTTCGAAGCGTAGTTCGGGTTGAAATTCCATACACCGCGCGCGGCTTCGTAAAGCTCCTGCGCCGACATCCCTTTCCTGTATGTCTGAGCGATCTTGAGGAAGATCACCTTATGAATGACCTCGGCCTCTTCCGGCATGTATCGGGCGGCGAGCTCCGCGAGGCTGGTGCGCCCAAACTTCTCGACGCCATGCCCCGGAGCGATGTTGGTGAGATTGCCCAGGCCGAAAGCATCGATGACCGCGGACTCCACCAAGAAGGCCTCGGCTTCGTTCTCCAGACCGTGACGGATGATGTCGATCTGCGGAGTCAGTCCGGCGGCCTCGATCTCGGCGATCTTAGAAGCCTTGGCCACGCCATCGTCTTTGGCCGAATGATCGAAGCAACGCCCACCCTTCCCCTTCCCGACGTAAAAGACTTTCCCGTCACGCGGATCGATCAGAAGGTAAACGTAATAGGCCAGGCTATCCGCCAAGGGCCCCGAGATGGATTTTGGCTGAGGGAAGTAGGTCATTTATCGAGCGAGGTGGGAAGGTGTTGACCGAAGTAGCCGATGACGAGCTTGGCGCGCACTTCGTCCCAGATGAAGTGGATGGACATGCACTCCTTCGGATAGCCACCGCCGAGGGTGATATGCTCGTAGAAGAGGGTCTGCTTACCTTGATATTCAAAGCGGTAGTCATCTCCATGCACTCGGACGACAGTGTCGCTGACCATCGGCCGGTAGAGATTCCCTAGTGCGGATTCCCTAGCCAAATCCTTTAGACGATGAATAGGGACTTTCTTGCCCGCGCGCTTTGAGGCGAACGTCGCCAAGTGGGTCAAGGCCTTGTCGAGCTTTCCGTCATGCTCATAGAGACAAAGCTCCGCATGCTCCAAGGCTTGCGGAAGGATCTCAATATGCTTGGTGAATTCGGGCTTCAAGAGGTGCGCATTGAGGATGTCGACAGCCTTTTGGAATGGCTTCCGCTCCGGGATCTCTGGAGCTGGCTTTTCGAACGGCTTGAGCTTTCGTTTGGAAACGAGGCCAGCCATCAAGGCGAAGGTTTTGTCACGGAGCGCATCAGGGACCGTGACAGAGACCCGCGTCCCGGACTGGACCTTCGCGAAGCGTATCCTGGTAACCCCTTCGTAGCCGATGAAATCCAAATCGATGCCCTCCCCGTTGAGGGCGGCACCGCCATTATGCTCCAGGACCTTGGTCCGAACGTGAAACCTCACCGTCTTGAACGCCTCAGGCGGAGACTGATTACAGATATATTCCCATGTGTCCATGGAGGGGTTCGCACAACCTACACGGCCTCCGAGCAGAGTGAAGCGATTTTAGGCCCAAGCTCATTATACTTACAAAACAGGGGGCCACTTCGTGGCCCCCTGGAGTCTCGGAATCAGGACCTCGCTTACTTACGAGGGCCGTTACCGCGGCCGCCGCCTGACGGATTGCCGGTGGTGCTCGGGTAGTTGCCGCCGTTGCCTTGGTTGGACATGGTTTGCCTTTCTATCCTTGGGGGTTGGTCGGTTGCGCTGGTTCGGACTAGTCGTCGTCCGAGTCGCAAAGTTTATCGTGGTCGCACTCGTCGTCGTCGGGATCGACGAGCTCGTTCGGGAGTGAAGAATTGTTCATGACACGTCCCATTTTGCCCGCGCCTGACGACATGCAAGGGGGTTGCGTCATGTAGCCGTCGTAGCCATAGGCTCCGGTGCGTCGCACGAATGTCCGACCAGTGTTTTTAACCCATTAAATATAGGCTGAACACATGTCGCACGAAACCGAAGGCCAGCCCGTGGTGATAAATCGGCGGCGGTTTTGTAATCCGAAGGCCGGACGACGCCCGGACCAATCCTTCAGCCTGCCAAGCGGCTGGCCTATTCACCGGCTGCCACCAAAAATACCGTGAGCATGAGCAGCGCCCAGAAGGCGATGTGAAACCATAGGGGAATCGGCGGGGCCAAGACCTTCCCCGTGACGAGGTAGTGAACGCCGAAGATGGCGATCAGGCCGAC
>RGCW01000008.1 GCA_009919005.1 Candidatus Aquidulcis sp.
CTTCTGGCAGAACTGAAACTCGCCAAGACTCTCGCTGGTAGGGCTAACGAACAGGACTGGGTGACTGTGAAGAAGCGGGTCGAAGCCGCCACGGGAGGCGGTGACCTCGGCAAACTTTACGAAAAAGAACAGGCGGAAGCCGCCGCCCTACGAGCCAAGTTGAAGGAAGCCGACGAAAAATACGAGGCGGAGAAGGCGAAGAAGCAAGCCGAGTTCAACGCCAAGTTGTTGGAGCGTGAGCAAGAGATTGAGCGTGAGCGTAGGATGCGAGTCCTCGAAGCCGAGGAAGCCCGTAAGGACAAGTTTATGTGGCTGGGCGGACTCATCTGCTTGGCGGGTGCGTTGATGTTCGTGTTCGCCTCGAAGCAGGATGGGGTAGAGGCGTTCGTGGCTGGCGTGGCTATCGCCAGCATTGGACAGATTTGGTCATCGCCATACTTCCCGTGGGCTATCGGAGCGATGCTTGCCCTTGCGGTGGTCAAGGTAGCCATAGTCCTATTCCGACGCAAAAAGGCGAAGGGGTTGACTGATGTTCAGAAGGGTGAGTCCTCCTCCGCCAGCACCGACGGAACAGATAACTGACGCAGTAGGCATCCCCCACGAGGTCAAGGATGGCATCATAGCGAGCATCCTCGGAGGGTTGGCGATGACGGCTCGTATGCTCCTATCGACCGACCCCGTGTCCTTTGGGTTCGTCGTCCGCAGGTTTTTCGCCGCCAGCATCACCGCTATGCTGGTAGGTCTTGGCACCAAAGAACACTTTTCCTCGACGGGTCTATGGCTGGCAGTCTCTGGTGGTTCGGGCTATTGTGCCCCAGAGGTGGCGGATTACTTCCTACGCTGGGTGAAGGCGAAGGGAGAAGCCAAGGTTCGGGAGGCACAAGGAAACCAACCCCGTGGCAAAAAGAAATCCAAAGCCAAGTCAGCCAAGCGTCGGTGATACGAACCTATTCTGGGCGGTGGTGACCCTGCTGTTCGTCGCCATTCTCGCCTCGGGATACACGGCGTGGGCGTGCGACTATGTGGTGTCGAGTTTCCAGAACTCGAATACGATGGTTCTCCTCATCACGGATGCGGGTCTGAAATCCGATGATGCCAAACTCGAAGGTCAACTCACGACGGCGACGCAGACGCTGAACTTCCTGCACCAAATCGGACTCGCCGTGGTCATCGGGAGCGTAGGCGTAGCCGTCACGCTGGTCATCCGCAAGGTGCGTAGGGGTTGACGGGCGACCAGTATCGGTTTGGTTCGTGTGTTGTTGTGTGTGAAAACTGACCCCAGTTTTAGCCCCTGTGTCCGCAGGGGCTTTTTCTGTTACCCGTGCAGGAGCCGAACGGCACGCTCCGTAAGCCCGTGGACGGCTTTGGCTGACTGGTCGAGGGTCTTGACCGCATCGCTGTTGAAAGCGTCCGTAAGGGCAATCTGGGCGTTCTGGTGACGCAGGAACAAGACCTCCCCAGCGTCGTCAGACGGGGCTACGGAGTTCTTCAAGTTGTCGAGCAGGAAGGCGGAGTGGTCTACCTCCTCGGAGGTGTAGTGGAGGTTGATGAGGACACGCTTCGCCTCGGTGAGACGGGCTTCCGCTTCGGCGATGGCGAGGAACGCCTCCTTGATGTGGGAGGTGGATGGACGATTGCTCATACCCTTGGGTATCTGTCAATCGCTTGGGTTGTCAAGACCCAGCGTGTCAGATGCGGATGTCCTTCGCATACCACTTGTCGCACAGGGCGACGATGGCACGGCGACGGGCGGCATCGCCCTCGTGTTGGGCGGGGATGGTGAGGGCACGCTCCTTGATGCTCCGCAGGTGGATGCGGATGTCGGAGGCGTTCTTCAAGACATCGCTCACGCCCCAATGCTCCTTGGAGCGGAGATACTTGGCGTGGCGGATGTGGCTCTTGATGGCTTCGACGGCATCCTTGGCGTGTTCCTTCAAGGGCGACAGGTGGTCGCACAGGTGGGGGATGGAGAAGAAGTCGTAGAGGCGGTTCGCCTTCCTCGCATCCCGCAGGATGGAGTCGAGCGTCCGTGGCTTGTTGATGTAGTAGTCGAGCATTGTGGTGTGTGGTGGTGGGTTAAGAGTGCTTCGCTTCGAGGAGCGAGATGCGGAGTTCGTGGAGGTGGGCGAGGGTTTCCTCGATGCACGCACGCTGGGAAGCGGTGAGGTTCTTGTTCGACAGGGCGAGGTTCGCCGTGGCGATGTGCTTGCAGATTTCGATGAGGGACTGGTTGTTGAGGGAGGTCATAGTGGTGTGGATTAAGAGTGGGCGTTGAAGTGGTTGGCGAACGCCTCGGCTTCCGCACGGGTGGCGAAAGTGTGGGCGGGGTGGTTCGTCTTGTTGTTGAAGACGACGAACGGCTTGGCGAAGTTGCCAGCCCAAGACGGGGTCTTGGCTTTGGCTTCGGCGACGGACATTATGGTGAAGGTCATAGTGGTTGTGTGTAGAGGTTGTATGCTATCGGTTGCGTATCGTCAAGAGGATTATTCCTGCTCACGCTTCCAAGCGTTGCGGTCGTTACGGCTCTTGACCTTCTTGGTGGTGAAGGCGACCGAGGGGCGACCGCCCGTCTTGCGGACGGAGGCGAGGACTTGGGCGAAGGTGACTTTGTTTTTCATACGGGGATTAGAACGCAACCCCTTGCGTTTGTCAACACGGGAGTTCATTACAACTGGGCTTACGAATTGTAATCAGTCACCCCAAACATTCCGCTTGCAATACGCAACGGCTTGTGCTTCTATGTCCGCACACAAGCAACACGCTCTTATGTCCGAAACCAAAATGCACATCGAACAAGTCCACGCCTTCGTCAAGCAGACGCTCGCCAAGGTTCAGTCCCTCATCGTCGCCCACCAGAATGTGATGGCGACCCTCACCGACAAGGAGTCGCAGTTCGCTCTCGATGTCCGTGCGAACTACGAGCGTCTCTTGGACGAGGAGGAAGAACTCCTCCGCATCATCGGCAAAATCGCCGCTTGACATACCCAAGCACTTCCCTTTAACTCTCCTCACTACACCACTATGTCCCAGACCAAAACCATCGACACGCCCGACCAGTTGTTCGCCTTCATCGACCAGATGTTCAAGTCCCCGACTGTCTCTGGCTTTACTGTCGAGACGACCTTCGTCGGCTTCGTCCGAGTCCGCAAGAATGTGGACGGCACCTTCAACATCTTCACCCGAGTGAACCCCAAGGACGACCTCTTGAACGACTAATCCAAACCACAATCCAAGCACACACACACCAATGACCACCCAACCCGAACTCGACCTCGCCCACGGACTCCCGTCCCTCACGCCCAAGGTCGAAAGCCAGCCGACTTACGGAAAGTCGGGACGAGTCGAACTCGAACTTCACCCGTCCCTCAACAACCCCAAGGCGGCTTGCACCATCTACGATGTGAGTCTGTCCTCCTCGTTCACCCAGCGTAGCGACTACTACCGCCGTCGCTCCGTCCACCTGCACATCTGGGTCAAGCACAAGGACGAGAAGAAGAACAGCGTCATCGCCCAGTATGCCGCCCGTCACCTTGACAGCGACGACGGGCGTATGGCTGAATACCGCAAGCAGTTCTCCTCCGTCGTGAAGCACCTTCACGCCAACGGGATGCTCGACTTCACGCCGACCCTCGACCAGTTGGAGAACCCCACGGGCTTCCGCTGGAACCAGAAGGCGGGTTGCTCGTGCGGATGCTCCCCTGCGTTCGTCGCCCCTGCGTGGCTCTCGCTACGGAGCGAGAATGGCTACCGCCTCAACACCATCTACTGCAACATCCAAGAGAAGGATGATGCCGAGGTCGCCCTTGCCATCAACCCGAACCGCTTCCAGTCGCTCGCCAAAGACCCCACGATGCCGTGGGTCAACGAGCCGTCCAAGCCCCTCAACCCCGTCTCGTAATCCAATGACCCAACCCGCAATCATCATCGTCGCCCAGAGCGTCCTCGACGGCGACAAGACCCTCACGCCCTCACAGCGTGGCACGCTCATCCGCCGTCTCGCCAAGGTCGCTGGTAAGCCAGCGGACATCGACTCCCGCATCTGCTTCGGCATCGAGTTCTACGACTCCGAGGAGAAGGCACACGCCGCCCACCTCATCTCCCGCTTGCAGGGCAACACATACAACGGGGGCTGGTTCCACGGGATGCCGTGCGGTCGGGACAAGTCCTTCGACTATGTCGTCAAGCCCGAGCATCTGGCTAACGCCCGACCCAGCGACTCCCTCATCACCCAGAAGGTGCAGGTCGGCACGAAACTTTTTGCTGTCACCTGTTGACAAACGCAACCGACTGTGTATCCATTCCCATCCACCGCTATGTCTCCCACCAACAACAAACCCACCAAACCCACCAAAGCCGTGCTGTCCAACAACACCAACAAGAAACAGAACCCTCGCCGCTGGTATCGTATGCCGAAGCGTATCGAGACGCTCGTCCTCGACGAAGTCGCAAAGGGTCGCACCTGCGTCTCGCTCGCCAAGGAACTGAAATGCAGTCCGATTACCATCCACTTCAAAATCAAGGAGAGCGGTCATACTGTCGCCAGTCTGCGTAAGGCATACGCCAACAAGCCCAAGACTCCCGTCGTGGACATCAAGACGGGCGAAGACAAGCCCCAGCATCCGCACCTCGTCCCGATGCACGACATCAAGGTGTCCACCAAGACCAAGTCCTCGCTCCGTATGCTCGCCTTCTACCTCGGCGTGTCGGAGAACGATGTCCTCGATGCCGCCGTCACCAAGTATCACCAACTCCAACAGAGCATCGCTCGTGAAATGATTGCCAAGGGCACACCTTGGCAGTTGCCCTCGTGATGCTGAACACGCTTCAACCTCCCCCTGCGAGAGCAGGGCGGGGCGGGTTGACAAACTCAAACAGTTGCATACCGCAACTAACTATGAGCCGACCCGCAAAGAACACAGACGAACTCAAAGCCCTCAAAGAAGCCGCCCGACTCCTTGGTCGTATCGGCGGAATGTCGGGCACAGGCAAGGCGAAAGCCCGTCCGCCCGAGGTCTGTCGTCGAGCCGTGATGAAGCGTTGGGAAGCGTGGCGTAAAGCCCGTGGCGAGGTCGCCAAGCCCTCCTCCATCAGCACGAAGCCCAATGCTCTCGCTGACTGACACTCTGGCTTCCCTGTTCATCGTCGGAGCCGTAATCGGTTTCGCCTTCTTCTCCGTCCTCGCCGCTTACGGCGGGTGGCTGTTGTGCAAGGTGCTGACGATTACTTGGCGAGTGGCTTACGCTCGCTGGCGATGGAAGCGTTACCAGCGTGAGATGGAGGCAGGTAACCTCCTGTTCGCCCACAAACTCTCGCAGGAGTTCATCCGTGAAATCAACAAGACCGCTCTGACCGAACCTGCTGGCGGAAACCCTTTCGGATTTGGAACCACACCCAACACAACACCCAACACACAGACCAATGACAACGGAAAGACACAAGCCAAAGGAGTCCGCAGTCCTCGCCCGTAAGCAACGCAACGGGAAATGTAAGCAAGCGTATGAGCATTGGGTCAAGAACCCATACCTCCGACTCGTGGACATCGGCGACAAGTTCCTCGTGTCCCCAGATGCTATCCGCTACTGGGTTCAGCAGAACGGCTTGAAGCGTCCAGACGGCAAGGGCTTCCGCCCTGCCACGAGCGACCGCAAGCAAGCCATCATCGACGCTTACAACGAAGCCATCAAGCAGGGCAAGGACGCTAACTGGGCGGTCAACAAGGCGAACGAAGGTCGTGCTGTGCGTAGCGTGAACAAGGGCGACTTCGTCTACTACGCCGTCAAGAACAACCTGCCCGAGTTGCCCAACCCCAAGCCATACCTCACCCCGACCAAGTATGGCTGACCAAGACGAACCTCTGGCTAACTTCGACCCGTGGGTCGAGGGCGGTGGCGTTCACGGCTTCATCGGCAAGCCCATCGCTCGCTACGACATCATCTTCGACGACGAGGAGCAACTCAAACGCTGGTATCGCTTCATCAAGGGGCTACGCTCCGTCTACCCGAGCGAGCGGACAATCGGCGGACGGGTGAACCAGTTCCTACTCGCACACGAGGCGGGGAAGACCATCGCTGGTCTGCTTTCCACGACACCCCAGAAGAAATCTACTAAAAAGTCTCGCACGCACGGGGGAGCGGACACGCACGCAACGCCCCCGCCTATGAAAGCGGACGAGTAATCACGACTATGGCAACCGAACCAATCGAAGTTCCCGACTACATCCGAGCCAACGCCCAGCGTGGACTCGACCTAAACCGCCAAGGACACGGCGGAGACGGGCTGACGGACAAGACAAAACAGGAAGCCCGAGAGATGGCGGACGGGGAGATAACCTACTCCAAGTGCAAGCGGATGGCGGCGTGGTTCGCACGGCATCGTGTGGACACACAGGCGGACGGCTTCAAGAACCGCCGCTCGCCCGACTACCCGTCTGCTGGACTGGTCGCTTGGCTCCTGTGGGGAGGCGACGGCAACGGCTCTATGCGAGCCGCTGTTTGGGCAGAGGGCGAGGTCAACCGCATCGACAGACTGCGAGAAGCGAACAAGGACAATGGCTGACTACGAGCCAAAGAGCGACGGCAACTCGCTCATCCGACGGATTGTAGGACGCAATCTCGTGCGTTCCCGCACGCTTGGCACGCCTCCCGCACCCGTGACCATTCCCTTCGACAAGGCACACCAGATGGTGCAAGCCCATAAGCGATGGGACAAGGACGCTGACCACCTCGAACGACTTGGGCAGGAAGTGGAGGAGATGCTGTATGACCCTAATGTCGAGTGGGACTCGAAGCAGAAGAAGTTGAAGCGTCTCGTGAACACCATCAACACGACTGTTCTCAAACTAAAACACCTGTGAGTAGGTTCAAACAACCGATGGGCATCAGCGTCTTGGAAGCCGCCAAGCAACGCATCCACCACATCTACGACATCCACGACACAGTAGTAGTCCTATTCTCTGGGGGAAAGGACTCGCAGGTGGTGTTGCACCTCGTGTGGGAGGTAGCCAAGGAGCGTGGGCATAAGTTCGTCAATGTCCTGTATTTCCACGACGAGTTCACGCTGTCTCCTACCATAGACCTTATTCGGCACTACGCCTCGCTCCCGTGGGTGCGTATGCACCACTTCTGCATCCCGACAGTAGGTCTGCGGACAGTCGTGGACAAGCCCGTCGAGTTCGTGAATTGGGACAAGAAGCGTCCCAACCTACGCCCAATCCCAGACTACGCCATCCGCCCGTCCGACGAGTTGTTCGAGGACAGGGATGTCTGGTTCACGAGGACGGAGGAGTTCTGCCTCCAATCGTTCGTGGGCAAGGTCGCACAGGTCAACGGGATTAGGGCGAGCGAGTCCCGCTTCCGCTGGCGTGGGTCGGTGAACAAACTCATCGAGAACTACATCAACGCCCCGCAGGACTTCAAGCGAGCCACGCTGTGCAAGCCCCTCTACGACTGGGAGGAGAACGATGTCCTCCGCTACCTGTGGGAGAACAAGATACAGTATTGCCGTATCTACGACTGGCAGATGTTCGCCAAGATGGACTTGCGGACATCGTCTTGGTTACACCCCGAGAAGATACGCCACTTGAAGAAACTGCGAGCCATCGACCCGCACTTCTACGACCGCATCTTGGAAATCTTCCCCGACCAAGTCCTGCACGACCGCTACTCCGAGGAGATGGACAAGGACAAGGTCATCGCCGAATACGCCAAGTCTTGGGAGACAATCAGGAAATACATCGAGGTTCACTACACGGACGGGACGACGAAGAACATCGCCCTGCACCGCCTCTACCAGATTTGGAAGTTGTCGAAGTCCGAGCGTAACGAGAGACTGAACTGCTACCCTCTGGACTATGTCCTCAAATACTTCATCCGTGGCGAGGTGCGGAAACTTCTCCTGCCCTTCCGCAAGGGACACAAGGAGTGGGCGAAACTTCTTTGACTTATGGAACCCGTAGAGAACATCAAATGGATTGAGTGCGACCGCCTCGTGGCTAACCACTACAACCCGAACCGAGTGATGAACGCAGAGATGAACCTCATCGAGCGAAGCATCCTCCGCACGGGATGGATACAGCCCATCCTCGTGAACACGAACCTCACCATCATCGACGGCTTCCACCGCTGGACGCTCTCACGCCTGTCCACGCAGATGCGGGAGAAGTATCACGGCAAGGTGCCGTGTGCCGTGCTTGATGTGAGCGATGCCGAAGCGATGGTCATCACAGTCCGCATCAATCGTGCGAAGGGGACGCACCTTGCGTTCCGTATGAGCGAATACATCCGAGAGTTGCTGACGAAACACAAGATGCCCATCGACGATTTGGCGAAGGACATCGGAGCGACCATCGAGGAAGTCGAACTGCTGATGCGTGCGGATGTGTTCGAGCGTAAGGATGTGTCGAACTGGACATACAGCGAAGCGTGGTTCCCTGCCGAGTCTGGACGCACACGGATGCCGTCGCTGTTCGACTTTGCCGAGGACGGGAAAGAGGTCATCAGAAACCTCGATACACTTTACGAACCAGAAAAACAGGCGGAGTAGTAGTTGTGTAAGTCGTTGATACGCAACGGCTTGCAACTATTTTGAAAAAAGTTCAACTGAACGCTTGACCCCAAGCGGTTGGGCACTCATAGTGGTTTCATCAACAACACGACTATGAGTAACGACTCCCACACCGCCGCCTCCCGCCTCACCTTCCTCGCCGACTCCATCGGCTGGAACCTCCTCCACTCGTTCGCCGACCAAGTGCTGAACGGACGCACCCTGTCCGCTCGCCAGATGGAGGTCGTCGCCAAGGCGGAAGCCCTCCTCGCCAAGCGTAACGCCGAGAAGGAAGCCCTCGCCAATGTCCCCGTGCCCGAAGGTCGCACGAGCGTCACCTTCCGCATCGTGAAGTTCAAGGAGTCCTCCTTCCGCTTCCACGGCGGTATGCACGGCGTGTCCACCTCCATCAAGGTCGTGGGCGTGATGGCTAACGGCGTGAAGGTCTGGGGCACCCTGCCCGATGCCATCGCCAACGATGCCAAGGAAGGCGACTCCGTGACCCTCACGGCTACCTTCACCAAGAAGGACGCTGGCTTCGCCACCTTCTCCCGCCCGTCCAACGCCACGCTCGCCGTGGCTTGAACAAAGTGCAACTGGACGCTTGACACAGCCCAACCGCTTCCCCATAACACACCACACACCACTATGACCCAAGGTTATCTCATCAATGCCCAGACGCTCGAAATCTCCGACATCGAGGTCGGCGACTTCACGGACATCCAGAAGCACATCGGGTGCGACCACTTCGACTGCGTCGGACTCAACCGCAGGGGCGACACGCTCTATGTCGATGACGAGGGTCTGATGAAGCCCAACCACCAAACCATCGTGAGGACGGAGGGCGGTGCCCGTCTTCTGGCTGGCAACATCGTCGTCCTCGGGACGAACGCCGCTGGCGACTCCGTCAAGCCCAGCATCACCAAGGCGGAACTCCGCAAACTCGTCCCCCTCTCCTCCATCAAGAAGAACTAATGAAGCCCACCGACCCGAACTACCGCCCTCCCTCGGCAGACTACATCGCCCTTACCCGCAAGTGCCCCGCCAACTGGCGTAGCGGCTTCACGGGGGCTGGACGCTACATCGTCGCCTGTGGAGGCAAGGAAGAACCCGTCTACCGCAACGGAAAGTGGCACCTCCTCGTCTGGGACAAGGAGGAACGCAAGCACCTCGATTACTGCTACGACGACGACATCTTCCGCTCCATCTAACCTTCTCACCCAACCACCAACCCAACACACACCAATGAAGCACATCACCCGACCCGTCCACACCTTCAAGAAGGCGTTCGCCAAGGCGAAGGAGGCACTCCGCAACAAGGCGGAGGATGCCGACTCCCCCGCTTACGATGCGGTCATCCAGCACTACAAGCGGATGGCTCTCGCTTTCGCTCGCACGGACGCTGAACGCAACGCCGCCGCCGCCCTCTGACACCCTCCCCTATGAAAATGAAGCACCTCAACAAGAGCATCCGACGCACGAAGTATCGCTACCTGCAAAGCAAGCAGGTCGGCGAGATGGTCGTCGTCAGCACCACAGTCCCGAAGCGGTTCTCCCGCTTCCTGCACACGGAGAGCAAACTCCGCAACCAGAGCGTCTCGTCGCTGGTCGCCGAACTCATCTCCGAACGCTACAAGCACATCAAGACCCGATGAAGGAACTGACCACACGCCAGAAGGCGGTGCTGGCTTACATCCAGTCTTACGCCTCGCACAAGGGCTACACGCCCTCGATGCGGGATGTGGCTGACTTCCTCGGGGGCGTATCCACGAACGCCGTGGAGGGCTACTACAAGGCGTTGGAGAGCAAGGGATACATCATCCGCACACCCCGAGTCGCTCGCTCCCTGCGGGTCGTCAAGCAAGCCACGCCGTGAGCGAGCCGAAGCGATACGCCATCCGTGGATTTTCTGCGGCGTTGGTCGAAGAAGAAAACGGAGTCTTTATCCGCTACGAGGACTACGCCCGACTCAAAGCCGAGGTCAAGAGTCTGACCGAGGAGCGTGAGCAGATGGAGTCGCACTACGATGACGACACCCAGACCATCGCCGAACTCCGCAAGGAACTCGCAGACGCACAGGAGAGCAACCACATCCTCAACGAGACAATCGCAAGGTTGATGAAGGGAGCCAGACGATGAGCAAACTCCAAGACACATTCGAGTGCGGTCACGGCATCGTGTTCGCAGGACGGCGATACATCGTCGCCGAGCATACCTGTTACCAAGAGCCGACTGGCATCTCGCTGAACATCCGAGCCGTGTCTTACGAGAGATGTGACCCGATGATTTACGCCTTCGACCGACCCACGCCGAAGCCCAAGCGGAAGCCCCGTAAGGCGAAGAAGAAAGGCAAGAAGCGATGAGCAAGCCACGAGTCTACTACATCCGACTGGAAGACTTGGAGAAGCCCCCGTCTCCGCTCAAAGCGTCATACGCTATGTGCCACTACCACGCTTACGCCGACTTGGAGTCCAAGATGGAGCGACAGTTGGATACGACCAAGGTGGTCTGCGTGTCGCTGTTCCTGTCTGGGATTTCTCTTGGCTTCTCAATCGCTTACGCAATCCTCAAACTCACCCAATGATTTACGAGTTCAGAAACCCAATCCCCGTCAAGACCGACATCGGCTATGGCTACCTGCTGTATGTCCGTGACGGCGGGACATACTGCAACGACATCTTTGCGGTTGTCTTCGAGAAGGACGGCGTGATACGCCATCTCCGCACCGACCAGTTCGCCGTCATCCGCAACGACACCTTCGACATCCAGAACGAGGACAAGTAAGCCACGATGCCCGTCGAGCCGAACACCATTCACCAGAAGGACTGCTTCGACCTGTTGAGGGAAATCGGCGACGGCACCGCCGACTTGGTCGTGCTTGACCCGAACTACCAAGACTGGGACGACCTGCTGGCACGGGGCTTGTTCGAGGAGAGCATACGGGTGTTGAAGCCGACGGGCAACATCCTGCTGTTCACCAAGAAGCCATACGACCTACACCTGCGGAACAAGATTGACCCGCTTTTCCGAAACGAACTCATCTGGAAATACAAGAAGAACGGGAACTGGTATTCCCATCGGATGCCGATTTACACCTACCAGAAAATCTACTGGTGTTGCCACGCCGACTTTTTCTACAACCCGCAGACGGGCATCCCGCACGACCGCACGCTCGGGGACGAGCGTAGGCAAGACCAAGGCGACGAGTTCATCGGATACGGGCTGGACGAGCAGTTGTTCACGATAGACTATGCCTACGGGGGTCAATGGTTGAAGGATTTCTTGGACATTCCGAGGAAGCGTGAGAACAAGACCATCCCGACGAAGCCAACGGAGTTGTGCCAAATCTTGATTAGGTGCTTCTCCCCGCTCGATGGGCTTGTGGTTGACCCGTTTATGGGCGGTGGGAATGTCGTGTTCACGGCGATGCGGGAGCGTCGCAGGTTCATCGGCGGTGACACGGATGAGGCGTGCTTCAAGTTCGCCTCGGAAAAGATTGCCCAGCGATGAGCAACAAGCCGAAAGCGAAGCGGACTTGGAAGCGACCTGCCTACGGGGGCGGTCACCTGTCTGGGAAGAAGCAGACAGAGGCGGAGTTCTTCGCCACCCAGCAATACTTTACGGATGCCAAAGCACGATGGGAATGGCTGTTCCATCCAGACCGAAACAGGTGGAAACCTACACAAGTCACGGATGGTGCGGAGATTGCACGCTGTCGCTTGCCCAGCATCGTTGACACCCGTAAATGAGTCCGATGTCCACACCCATCCACGGCTCTTTCAACAGTTCGATTACGGGTTCCGCTTACTCCCTCGGCGTGCCAGCAGAAGCAGTCGCCGCCTTCGTCCACAACTGGGAGAAGGGTAGGTATCTATCCACCCCCGCCACCGAGGTCGATGCACTCGTCGAGCAGATGGCTTACGAAGCCAGTAGGTCTAATCCCACGCTTGTCCAGCGTTGGAGACTGCTCAAAGTCCTGCGTGAGAAACAAAACAATGAGTCTTGAAATACCTACCAAGTGCCCTCATTGTAATGCGGTGATGGCAACCGAAACCAAAGTCGAAACCGACGGGAGCGTCGAGACGCACCTGTTCACAGTCGAGGTGTTCGGTAAGCCCAAGTATTGGCATTGTTGGAAGTGCGAGTGTTCGTGGGAGATAGGCAACAGGAAGCCCATCGTCTGGTGGGAGTGCGATTAGACTTCCGTGAATGATGATAGCGACATCGTTCCTATGGACATCAGTCCGAACATCGCTTGCTTCGCTTGCGGTGAGAACAAGTGGGGGATGTGCATCGTCAACACGAGAACGCAGATTGACTGGGCGTGGAACAAGAAGTTGGCTTACTGGTATGGACGCTCCGAGTGCCTCAACTGTGGCATCGCCATCCGCTGGGAAATAGACCCAGACAAGACTTATCCGCCCACAGGCGACACCAATGACCCCAGCCCAACTGCGTAAGATTAGGAGCCACCAGAAAGCCATCATCGCCTTGAAGGACGATGTCGAGCGTAGCGTGGAGTCTGGGAAGATGTCGTTTAGCGTCCTACGCCAGATGGATGAGGTGGTGTTCGGTTTGTTTTACGCCGAGAAAGCGATTAGCAGAACTCTCGATGTAGCCGCCAATGCCGAAGAAGAACCCGAAAATCGTTGAGCGAAAACTCGGGCGTGAGAACGCCTACGGGCAGGTGTGGCTCTACAAAAATCCGCAGGTGATTGAGATAGACCCGAACCTACCGCCCCGCAAGCATCTCGAAATCCTGTGCCACGAGGCGGCTCACATCGCCTTCCCCGACCTCGAAGACGAGGTTGAGATAGACCGCATCGGTCGGTGCATCGCCAAGGTCGTGTGGCTGGCGAACTACCGCAGGGTCGTGTTGCCCACGCCGAAGAAATCTCGAACCCAAAAGAAACGATGACCGCATCAGAACTGATTGAACTGGCTAACCCCAAGGCACTCGTGCTTGAACCACGAAGCCATTTCGACTCCGCCCTCGTGGGCGTGTCGAGCGATGGACGACTGGTCTACTCGGAGGCGAAGATACTCATCGCCTTGCAGGAGAAAGATGGGATGAGTTATGAGGAAGCGGTTGACTACTACCAATACAATACTGTAAGAGCGTTGGAGTATGCCAAAGCGTCCGTCTCGCCCATCGTCCTCGTCCACGACTCGCTATGAGGTGATGCCTTACGACTGCCCCACGAGGTTCCTCGTGCGGTCGGAGAGCCGTCCCGATGAAGTCCACCTCGTAGACCTCGACGCAGAGAACGAGAAGGTGTGCGAGTGTTCGTGCGAGGACTGGGAGTTCCGCAACAAGGACTGGCTGTCGTCAGAGGGAAGCGTCGTCCGCTTCCAAGCGTATGAGTGCAAGCACATCAAACAGGTATGGCTGTGGAAGCGATACCAAGATGTGCTACGCAACGCACCGCCCGTCTGACTACTCGCCCTTGGCTTCGAGTTCGGCGAGGCGTTCACGCCAGATGTGCATCTCGCTTTCCTTGATGGGCTGGTTGTCGTGGAGGCAGATGCCCGTGGCTAACGCCCAGCGGACTGTGAGGGCATCCCTGTCACGCCACGCCTTGAAGCGGTCGTCGGGTGTGCCACGGAAGTTCGTCTCACGGACTTCTTTCCCAGTTCGGAATAACTCGATGGCGAGTATCTGAACCTCGGGCTTCTGGTTCTCCCACCACGAGTGGAACTCGGGTTCGAGGTGCTGGCGGATGAACGCCATCGCTTCTTCAACTGTGTTAGTGATTTTCATAGTGGGGCTACTGTGGTCAACCGCTTGGGTTTTTGCAACCAGAAAAAATACTGGTGAAAAAAAAGATAGTTGACAACGCAACCGATTGTGTTAGTGTGTCAGTCTATCACCCGCACTATGCACGACATCAACGCCATCAAGCAGTCCGCCAAGGACACGCTCGCCGACCGAGGCATCGACCCGTCCAGTAAGTCCGCTTACGAGGTTTGGTTCCGCCACTTCGACAGCGACATCAAGGACATCCTCGCTTACATCGAACAGCACGGCGACATCCTGCCGTGGCTCTACGACACGGCGGAAATCTACGCTGACCCCAGCACCAACTACGCCGAGCCGTCCGCTCGCCGTGTCGCTCGCAAACTCATCAAGCAGTTCGCTGGATAAGCAACCGCTTGACATTCTCCCAAACATACCCATAACCAACCACGCACCACACCAATGAACGCATACGAATACCACGCTTGGCTCGTCGCCAAACTCCGCTCCCAGATGGAGAAAGACCTCGCCGCCGCCGCTGACTGGGACAAGCAGGGTCGCTCCGACTACGCCGATGTCCGCCGTCGCTTCGCCGAAGAACTCAACACCGCTCTCGGCTATGTCGAGAACTGGAATGTCGAGTCCGCCAAGTATGACCAGAAGCACTCCCTCACCAAGTAATCTCCCATCCCAATGAAGACCCAATACATCAAACCCGCCGCCGTGAAGAAACTCATCAAGAGCCACGGCAAGCGAACCGCCGCAGAGTTCCTGCTCGCCCTCGACAACTATGTCGAGCGAGCCATCATCCGAGCCGCCAGCGAACACAACGGCGGGAAGAAGACTGTCGATGCCTCCGTCGCTGGTCACACGCTCGGCAACCGCTAACCTCTCACCACACCACACACCAATGCAAGACGACTACACCCCCGTTCGCTACGACATCCACCACTCGTCGGGCGAAGCCACCCTCAACCACCACCCCGAAGGCAGGTTCGTCTGCTACACCGACTTCCTCGTCGCCAAGCAGAGCCGTGAGCATTGGAAGGGCAAGGTGGCTCGCTGGGAAGGCGAAGCCAAGAGCCAAGAGAATGTCATCCAGAACCTCGAACGCCTCCTCAACGACGCTTACAAGGACACGGACAAAGCCCGAACCGAAATCGGTCGCCTCAATCTCGAAGTCCAGCGTCTGACCTCCATCATCGACCACAACACCAGCGACGAAGGTCGTAACCTCAAACAAGTCACGGAGGAGAACATCCGCCTCCGCCAGATGCTGGCTGACATCAAAGCCATCGCCTCCCGATGAGCGACAGCACTTACGACCTCTGGCAAGTGGCTTACTGGCTGGACGAGCAGACCTCCCGCAAGGCGGGGGCGTGGAGCGAGGTAAAGCGGGTCAAGGTCAACAAGACCACCCAGCGTCTCCTCCTCGCCCAGTTGCCCATCCTGCGGGTCACCAAGGACGAGATGCCCGAGTTCCCCTGCCAAGACATCACGGGCGGGGCACCAGCCCAACGCTTCATCCTCCAAGTCGTCAAGGAGGAAGGGCTTGACCAAGACAAGGTCGTCGCCGAATACTACATCAACACCGAGGGCTACGAATACGCCCGATACGCCGCCCGTATCCAGTAATTCACTACCCCTATGAAAATCCCGCCGACCCAACTCCGACTCGACGACTTCTTGCGGAAGGGCGTGAAGCAGGTGCAGACCATCACGACGGACGGCTCCGTCCACTTCAACTTTGAATACGAACTCAAAGGGCACACGCACCGACTGGACTGGGTTGCGAGGCAGGAGGAAGTCCTCCTCGCCTCCTCCGACCCCAAGGAGTCCACAGCCCTCATCAAGCGTCTCCACGCCGATGTGACCGCTTGGTTCGACGAAGCCAACGCTTATGGGTAAGAACGCACGATACCGCAAACTCCGCTCCGAACTGGTAGCCACCGCCATCAAGGAGCCGAAGTGGGGAACCCTCACGCCGTCCGAGCAGAGGTCGCTCGTGGCTCGCACGCTACGCAAGGTCAAACGGGCTGACCAGCAGGGGCAGGGGAACAAGCCGTAAGGGGGATGCGTAGATTAGCCCGACCCAATCTACGCACGCACGCACCCGCACGCACTCACGCCCGAGCGTAGGCGTATGGGGTGGACAATGCCCAACGGCTATGGAGAAGCGTGCTGAAACTGGAACAGGGGGTATCCCTCGGAGGGCGTTCAATAACCCTCGGGCTATGGAGTCGCTTGGCTCGTCTAATCTGGCGAACTCGTTCGACCTACCTCGTGGAGTCGCATCGTCTTTGCAACGAGAGGTCTACCGAAATGCTGGCGGTGACCCCGCTGTCCTAACCAAGATTGATGCCGACAACCGAGCAATCAGCAGAACTGCTCGTATTATGCGTGGTCAGTTGAAGGACGCTACCGCATCTCGAAATAGTGCGAACAAAGCGGAAAACCAGCGTCAGATAGACAACGCCCGTAGGAACTACTCCGACATCGTCCAGCGGACGAACCAACTGAACAACGACCTTGTGTCGAACATCGTCCGTCTTACTGCCTACGCCAACGCAAACCCAGCCCAAGCCGCCCCCGTCACCGCTCTGGCTAACAAACTTAAAGCCGACTACGACGCTAACAACCGACGCATTGGCTCCCTTCGTGCTGGGTTCCTTCGGGCTACTGGTCGTGACCCTGCCTCTGCTTAAATCCTACACTTATGCTGAAACACGCCGAGACTGGCACGGGCGGTATTCCCCGTCGTGCCTTCAATAATCCGAGGGCGATGGAGTCTTTGGGTTCCAGTAACCTATCGAACTCGTTCGCCCTTGGCGACACCTCGCCATCGGCTCGGCTTGGGGGTAGGGAACTACCCGCATTGAACACGAGGGGTTTCGTCCAAGGCAAGGAGCGTCTCAACGCCGTGAAGCGTGAGATGCAGAAGGACATCCGTGCCATCCAGAAGGCGTTGCCTACGCTCGACCCAGATAGCATCGGGTCGAAGACCCTACGCTCCCGAGAGGTCACCCTTCGTCAAGAGGTCGAAGTCCTCAATCGGCAAGTGAGGCAGGGAGGTTACTTGAACACGCCAGCCGCCAACCGCCAAGCCAACCCCAACGGCAACTTCTATGTCCCGAAGGAGTATGCTGACAGGGCTGGCATCAATACGACCCGCTCGTTCTGACGGGCTGATTAAGCCCTCTGGCTGGGCTTACGAAGCCCTCCCCAGTTCGGGTCACGGCGAAGGGTCACCCCGAGGTAAGAAGCCGCCATACGGACGCTTCTGGGGTCAATGGCGTGCAGTCTGGCTATCTCCCTTGCCGTGAGGCGGGAGGTGCCATCGCTATCCAGCGAGGCGAGGACGGCGTTGCGGACTACGAGGTAGCCAACATAGCGACGCTTGGGTTTGGTGTCGGTGTTCATTTGGTGGTGCGAAGGGCGAGGAGGGCGAGGAGGAAGCCACGGACTTCCGTGATGGAGACGAACTGGACGACGGACATCTCTGGCTCATCGTCCTTGACGGGCTTCTTGAAGATGACCCGCCACTTGGCGGAACCCTCCCTGCGGTCGCACCAAGTGAAGGTGTCGGACACGGAGACGGCTGGCTCGCCTTCCTTGCGGGTGGTGTTGTAGTGGTAGACGAGGTTGATGAGGTCGGACTTCTTGGTGACCTCTTGGCTCATCTGGGTGAGCGACATCTTGGCGATGTCTTCTGGGCTGTGGGTGTCGGAGGGCATAGATTTGGATTACGGGAACTTACCCGAGGTGAGGCACATAATGTATGTGTCCTTGAACTTGTGACGCTGGTCGTGGGAAGCGTCGTCGTAGTCCTTGTAAAGACCACGGCACTCGCCGCCGAGGATGTCGAAGATGCCGTAGTTCTTCACGCCGTCGGAGACGGGCGAGAGGACGGCACGGATTTTGCCAGCGACGGGCTTGTAAGTCTGCCAGATGCAGTAGCCGTCTTGGGTGTCGATGATGGGATTGCTCATTGGCTTACTTGGCGATGTAGAGGGTGGCGACTCGGTCGGTGTTGCCCGAGCGGGACAGGTCGATTTCGTAGATGTCGTATGCACCCGCTTCCTGTGCGTCCACGGGATACTTGCCCGAGGCGAACTTTTTGAGGTAGCGTTCGATACGCTTGGCGTTGGACTCGATGAGTCCCAACTCGTCGGACGGGTAGATGTATTCGCCTCCGCATCCGCAACGGCAACAGGCACCCTTGCCGATGTAGAGTTTCTTGACCTGCTCGATGGTGAATGAGTATTCGCTCATAGTGGTGGTGGATTGTGGATTAGAACTCGCCCTTGCGGAAGGCATCGGACTCATCGCACTCGTGCTGATGGTCACGCTCCTCGCAGGTCTGGAAGTCGGGGGTGGCACGCAGGGCGTTGACCACACAGGCGGTCATCTTTTCAGACCAGAAGAACTTGCGGTTCGCCCACAGACCCTGCGACATACGCCACTCGTTGTGGCTATCGACGGACTTCATCTTGACGGCGAAGGCGGACAGCACCTTCCAGCCCGAACGGGCGGCGAGGCGTTCCAAGTCCTCGGGGGAGCGTTTGATGCTCTCGACCCGCTGGCGTTCCGTGCGGGAGAACAGACGGCGGGAGGTTTCCAGCAGGTCGGGGCGGCGGGGGTCGAACTCGATTTCGGAGTGCATAGTATTGATTGGTGTATGAGCAAGGTAGCCCAAGCCCTTGGGAATAGCAAGCACAAAAGTGAAGAAATCTTTCTGGGCAGGAAACCCAATAAAGACGGGCACAAAAAAGGGGTGAGGCACTCGCCCCACCCCCGTGGTCAGTCACCACTACACCAACCCGCCTTGCGGCGGGAAAGGGTTAGAAGGGCTGGTCAGCCGACGGCTTCACGAACTTGCTGACTCGCAGGACGGACTTCTGCTCGCCGTCCTTGCCCGTGTAAGACTCGGACTTCAAGGAGATGCCGACTCGCATCCCGACGAAGGAGCGGACGAAGTTGAAGAACTCGCCCGACTTGGAGAAGTCGAACTCGGCTCCGTTCGGCACCTTCATACCGCTGGCGATGATGAGTTGGTTCAGTCGCCAGTAGACAGTATCCTTGTTGAGAAGGTCGTCACGGCACGAGCGGTTCTTGTCGTCCTTGAACACGATGACCGCCTTCTCGACTCCGTTGGAGGTGAGGGCACGCTCGACCGAGTCGATGACGACTGTGTAGTCGCCTTCATCGGTGAAACGCTCGGGGCGGTCGCTGGCATTGAGGTCTACTTTGAACTTCATTGGTGTATCTTGGTTTGGTTTGGTTTGGTTTGGGTTTGCGGGAGATTAGTTAATCCACGGCGGGATGGACAGGGAGTTCACGCCACGCTGGTATGCTGGGAACTCGTTCCGTGCGATGCAATCAGAGAGTGTCTCCATCAGACGCTGGCGGATTGCAAACGCTTTTTCAAGCGATTGGGCATCCAGTTCGTAGAGAGCCACGGAGTGAGGCGGAGCCGACTCCACGGCGACGAAGATGAACCGCTCGATGGGAAGCCCCATCTTGCGACAGATGGCGATGTAGTGGGCGGCTTGCATCCAGTAGCCATACGACATAAAACTCTTGCCGAACCCTTCGGCGGAAGCGTCCTGTGTCGTCTTCAAGTCTACGATTGTGGTGCCGTCCATCGTGATGAGGTCGCAACGACCCTTACAGGCGATTTCGAGTCCCTTGACTGTCTCGTTGCAGACGATGGACATCTCCGCCTTGGCTGACGGGTGGGTCAGAAGCGGAATGACATCGGCGTGATTGCGGACAGCGGAAGCCATCGCTCGGGACAGGGCATCCTGCTCCGCCGTGATGATGGCACGACCCGTGGCTTGGGCGTTGAAGTCGTCCCACCACTTGATGGCGGCGAGGGTATCCTCGGACGGCTTCTTGGCGTTACGCTGGACGCTGGTGGGCTTCTTGGGTGCGTCCTCGGGGATGACTGTGATTTCGTCCTGCCACTTGTGCGGCTCGAACACCAGCGTGTGCGTGGCGGTGCCCAAGTCCATCGAGGCGGAAGCGGGTTCCGACTCGCTGTTGAGCCAATGCCAGAAGTGGGCTGGGGATTTGCGGAGCATCATTAGACCCGTCTTGGTCAAGCCCAAGACACGATGGTAGTCTTCCGCTTGCAGGTTGTCATACACCCCCTGCTGGACGGCAGGAGCGTCCTGCTTGCCTCCTGTGATGCTCACAGGGACTCCTTTCGGATGCCTTCGAGGATGGTCACAATCTTCGAGGGGTTGGCGAGGATACGCTGGGCTGTCATCGCATCGAGGTCACGATAAGTCTGCCCAGCACGGAGGAAGGACTTGCTCACGAGATACTCGGAAGCGGTCGGCTCATACTTGGCGAGAAGGTCGTCCAGACGGCTGGCTACGGCACCTGCGGGGTCAGCCACGCTCACCACCTGCTCCACGGGGGAGGAGGGCAGTTGCTTGGCGACGGGCAGGGGCTTGTCCTGCGAGGAGAAGTCGGACACCTCCTCGGGCGTGTAGATGCCAGAGACGATTTGCGGAGCGAGGAGGCGGACACCTTCGCTGATGCAACGGGCGGTCAGCATCTGGCGAGGGAACTTACGCCAGTTGTCCTTCAACCCGCTCTTGCCCATAGCGACTCCGTTCGCCTTCATCTCATCGACTGTGCATCCGATTTCGACCTCGGAGTCGGAGTGGATGAACACCGCCTTGACCTCCTTGTCGTTTCGGACGAGCCACTTGACCTTGCCACCCGTGGTGAGGAAGCGACCGAGCATAGCGTCGGCACGCATCGAGAGTTTGCCCTCGATGATGTGGTAAGTCTTGGCGAGTTCGAGCGGTGCCTTGCCTTCGGCGAGACAGGTCATAGCGAGAACCATTCCCTGCTCGGGCTTCACGCATCCGAACATACCGCTACCCCAAATCATTTCGCCCATCACTTGGATGGCTTGGATGGGGTCGGTGATTTTGTTGTAGATGGCGTTGGAGCCAGCGATGGCGTTCGACTCGCTGATGTCGATGATTTCGTTTTTCGGTTCGGACATAATGGTGTTGGTGTGTGGTGAAAGACTGCTTACAGCGTCACGCCGTTGATGCTGAACGGAACGGCGACGGAGAAGGGAACGAGGTTGTCGTTCGCATCTCGCATCATCAGTCCGCCCTTGCGACAGTTCTCGATGGTCAACTGCTTGGGAACGAGTTCGTTCACGAAGAAGCCGTGGAGGTCGGACTTCTTCACGCCACGAGTCGGGTCGGTTGGGTTAATAACGATGCGGGTTTGATTGATGTTGGTGTGTCTCATTGTGTGAGGGAGGGATGTGGGACGATGCCCAACCGCATCCGTTGGTCAACGGGAAAAATGTTGCTCCACGCAAAATAGTTGCAACCCTCTGGCTATGAAGCAGATTTCTGTGTTCGAGCCACAGCAAATCGGGGGCAAATGGGTTGACCCTCTTTGCCTCCCTGTCGGCGGAGACATCATCTGCTCCTCCATCGCCGCCGCCTTGAACCTCGTGTGGTTCAGTCTGAACATCGCCGCAGAACGCAAGGATGCAGACGAGGTCGGTCGCCTCGCCTTGATGTGCAAAGCGATGCTGACTGTCGAGCAATCGGGCATCTCCATCGGCTCCGATGAAGACCTCAAAGAAGCACTTGACAGAGTGTCTGATGTTGAGAATAGTCAAGCGGATGACTACACCAACACAGACGACGACGACGAGGACGCTGGCTAACGCCACGCTCCTGCTACTCCTGCTATCGCTACCCGTGAAGGCAGACCAGAACAAGATGCCCACGCTACTCAAACTCGTGGCTGGCATCGAGTCCTCCAACAACCCGCAAGCCGTGGGAGACAACGGACTCGCTCGTGGCGAGTTCCAGTTCCACAAGGCGGCGTGGGAGCAAGTGTCAGCCCAACGCAAGGCACAGGGCAAGAAGGCATACGCATACGCATACGCACACGACCGCTTCGTGGCTCACCAGTATGCGGAGGCATACCTCACTTGGATTTCCTCCGACCTCGAACGCCGACTCGGACGCAAGCCAAGGGCGTGGGAGGTCTACGCCGCCTTCAATCGTGGCGTGGGTGGCTTCCAGTCGCTCGGCTTTCGGTTTGACCGACTGCCCAAGCACACACAGCGTTCCTGTCGCTCCATCGCCACCGCCCTCAACGAGACGCTCTGACCTTGCCCCTATGAAAATCTTGGCGATTGATACTGGCTCGAACGGAGCAATCTCCGTCGCCATCGACGGCGTTCACTCGCACACCGAGAAACTGAACGGAGCCGACCCGAGCGATTGGTTTCCGCAGTTGGAAAAAATGTTCGAGGCGACGACGGACATCGACACAGTCATCATCGAGAAGCCGCCATACTTTATGGGGACGATGATACCCTCGTCCCGCATCGCCGTCCTGTTCGAGTGCTACGGGATGATGGTTGGCTACCTGTATGCCAAGGGCGTTCGCAACCGCCTCGTCACAGTCACACCGCAAGACTGGCAACGCTTCATCCGAGACGAGATGGGCATCAAGCGTGGCGAGATGAAGCACGCCGAATGGAAGCGTCACCTGTCGCAATACGCCAAGGAGCGGTTCAAGGGCGAGAAGGTCACAGGGCAGACGGCGGACGCACGCCTCATCCTCGACTGGTGGCTACGGCACGGACGGCACAACGAGCATTACCTCAAATGAGAACCACACGCAAAGACCTCGACGCTCTGGTAGGCGAACTGAACGAGGAGTTGGGTCGCCCCGCCAAGGGCTACGACCCCGAGCGTAGGAAGTTCAGCATCGGACACTTCTGCATCTACAAGACTGTGTTCGGCTACGAACTCCACGAGAATAGGTCTGATAGCGGGGCAATCCGCTGTCACGGCGGGTGCCATCGGACGGCTCGTGAGTTTGCTACTTACCTACGGGGGATGCTTAACGGGGTTTCCGTAGCACGAAGTAGCGTTTGTAGCGTGTAGACTTCCTGTTCCGTCTTCCGAAGTTCTCGGTCATCGAGTGGCAGTTCGGGCACAGGACTTGTAGGTTACTACGCTTGGAGTTCGACGAGTCACCATCCTTGTGGTGGATGTGCAGGGTGTAGCGTCCATCGGTCGGATGCTTCTTCCCCCAACCACACGACTCGCACTTGCATCCTGCTTGCTCGATTAGATACCTACGGACGCTCCTTTTCATCACCTGCATCACGCCTTTGGTAGCCCTGCCTCCCCTCAACCATCTCGCCAACGCCTTGTTCGCACGATGCGTGCCTTGGCACCTATTGGAGCAGTATTTGAAGGACGACTTTCCTCCGAGTTTTCGGTGGCAACCAGCACAATGACTGTGTCGCTTCCTCCCCTTCCGCATACTTTTTCACAATGTCAACGGAAAGTGGCTCCTACCACGCTGGATTTCAGACCGAAACCCAACTGAACTTCGACTTCGGTATCTTGAAAAACAACTCACCGCTGTGGACATACCTGTTCGGGTTCTCCCGTAGGTTGCTATCCCCGATGTATGGCACCAAAAAGCGTGCGAGGATGATGCCTATGCGGGAGCAATCGGCGTTGACGATGGCGTATGCGGTGTTCGGATGGCGGAAAAACTTCGCCTTACGCTCGGGCAGGTTGACCTCGGCGAACGGAAAATCTTTGCCCGTCCATACATTCCTACGCTCGACCTCGACCGAGAAGAAGCCGTCGGGGGAGATGAGGTCGATGCCGTAGCGGTCGGGGTTGTCGATGAGGTGGACAAGGTTACGGGCGAAGTATGCACGCACGCACGCACGGGAGGCGGGGTCGTTCTCCTCGAAGTTGGCGTGGTCGTATGGCTTACGCTCGCCCATCACGAACTCCCTCTTGGACTCGAACCAAGACAGACAGAACCAAAATCTGTCGTGCTACCATTACACCAAGGGAGCGTGCTGTCACGATGCGTCGTTGTCATCCGTATTCTGAATGTCCTTACGCTTGTTCGCACAATGCTTCAACCAGCGGACATAAGCGTCGTAGTCGCTCTCGCCGTAGAGACGGGGGAAGTCCTCGAACGGGATGTCCGCATCCTTTGGCTGACCGACCGACAGGGGCTTCGCCCAGTCGATGGCTTCCTTGCTGTTGGTGAGGAAGTCGTTGGGGTCGAGCGTCGGCGATGTGGCGTTGTCGAACGGAAAGTCGAAGGAGTATTCCTTCTCCTCGGGCGTGAAGCCCTTGGCTGGCTGGTCTGGGTCGATGAGCCAGTTGAATGGTGTCCCGCACTCGCCACACTTGGTGCTGACCTTCCAGACCTTCCACGACTCGCCGTTGCTTCCGCAGGTGACCTCGGAGCGATGGAGCCATCGTGTTCCGAACTGCGGATTGTATGCGGGGTTGTGTGCCTCGCACAGAGGACAATCGCAGGGAGGTTTGATGTCCATCACGATTGCCTCGACGGGGGCTTTGACTTTTCGGTTGAGCCAAAGGATGCGTGTGAGTTCGTCCATTGGACGCACATTGGCGACCGCTTGGCTTGCGTCAAGTGTCGTGTCGCTTCACCCGCAGGGGGACATAGCGTCGCTTGTAACGGGCGTGCCACTTGACGAAGTGGTAGCCACGCTCCGCCAGTTCCTCTCGGGATAGCCCTTGGAGGTCGTCTGGGAGGGCGACCATACCCTCTTTGAGCATACGCTCGACTATGGGGTCTGGCTTGCCCGTGGAGGGCTTTGGGAGGGTGAAGTCGAGGGTAAGGGCGGGTCGGCTCTTGGGCTTGCCCAGAGACGGCTTGGAGGGGTCAAGGAACCACACCTCCCCGTGACCTCGGAAGCGGAAGATGTTTCGGCTCACAGGAAGTCGCCGTTGTCGGCGAACAGGATTAAGTCAGCCACATCGTCCAGTTTGCCGTCCACCTCGAAAACGCCGTGGACAGTCCAGACCTTGCAGTAGTGCTTGGCGGAGATGAAGAACATCTCCTGCTTGTCGAAGGCGGGGTCGGTGTGCTGGTCGATGGAGACGACATACTGCGGGTTGATGTAGCGTTCGTGACTCTTGCGGAGTTGCTCCTCCGTCTGGTGGTTGAGGGCGTATCGCTCCGTGCGGATGTGCCCTTGGAAACTTACGAGTCGTGGTTTCATTTTCGTGGGTGGGAAAGAATGGGGCAGGGGTCTTGCGACCCCCACCCCGTTCGGGTTACGCAGTCACCAGCATCGGCACCGCAAGCGTCGGGTTGGCGGCGGCTCGGGCGAACTCGCTCGTCACGGCGGACGAGATGCGTTCAGCCAACTCGAAGCGGGGACGCTCGCCGTTCTCGATGCCGTGGGTGATGTGCTGGGTGAAAGCGTTGAACAGGTTCCAGAGCGACCGCTCCCTGTCCTCGTGGTGCGTCGGGTTAGCCCAGACGGACTTCACGCCTTCCGCCTGTCGCTCGGACAGACCGCCGATGCCACGCTTGACCATCGAGTCGATGATGTCCTCGCCCTGCTTCTGGCTGATGTCGATGACCGACATCCGCTCGAAGATGGGAGCCGACTTGGTGAAGTCGGAGATAGCCCTGTCGAGGGCATCGCTCATCGTTTCGAGGTTGAGGGTGCCCGTGTGCTTGTGCGACAGGTTGATGGACTTGTGCGGGATGGTCATCCCGTTCGAGCAGATGAGGCGGAACAGCCCCACATTGAACGAGGCACGGAGCGAGCCGTCGAACGAGTTCTGCACCTTCAAGGCGAAGATGAGGTCGTTCTTGGCTACCTTGATGCCCAGCGACGGGAAGCGGTAGACGGCACGGGACTTGGCACCGCCGTGCGTCACGACGACCTTGCGTTCCCAGTTGGTCAAGCCCTTGGACTTGAACAGGGACTCGCTGGTGTCGATGAGCGAGCGGTTCTGCACGAGGTCGTAGCGGTCGGAGCAGACCCCGAGGCACTCGCCCGTGTCGGTGCGGACATTCCCGAGCCAGCGGGTCTGTCGCCCGTCGGCGTGGAGGTTGACCTGCTTGACCTCGTAGTCGAACAGGTCGGTTTCGGTTTCGTTGGTGTTCTGGATGTTGGTGTTCATCGTGTGTGTGTGTGGGTGGAGATTAGAGGGCGGCGAGCAGGTAGCACAGGGCGACAGTCGTCAGCGTGAAGAAGAAGATGCAGTAACTCATCGGGGTTGGACGGAGTGGAGGTGGGCTTGGGCTTGGCATCGCTGGGCGAGGCGAAGGTAGATGGCTTCCATCGTGTCGTGGTCGAAGCGGGACGCATCGTAGCGACCCTGCCCCCACGAACCTCGTGCCCAAGCGAGGGCATCCTCGGCGATGGCGTTGATGGTGTCGGGCGTGAGTCGCCCGTCAGCGTCGTATTCGTATTGGTGAGGCGAGATGCTCATAGTGTGGTGTGGTGAAAGGGGATGGGCGGGGGCTTTCGCCCCCACCCGAGTGATTAGCCGACCGAGAGGATGTTGCTCGCCTTGATGGTGAAGCACTCGATGGCTTCCGAGGAGGGCTTGGCATCCGACGGGGTGAGGAAGGAGTTGAACTCGTCCTTGGAGACTTCCTTGCCGTTGACGAAGTGCTTGACCTCGACCTTGTGACCCACGGAGGGGTAGAGGCGGACATACTGCTCGCCCTTGTGAGCGATGAGGTAAGGGAAGGAAACCCACTCGCCCCACGGGAGGGAGCCGACCGCCTCACGCTCGCCGTTGGCGATGCCCTCCTTGACGGAGGCGAGGTTGGAGAAGTCGATGCCCGAGCGGAACACGCCCGAGGAAACCTTGACGAGTTCGGTGCCCTTGAACTTGGCGGCGGGCTTCTTGGTGGACTGGAAGGACACCTTCACGAACTGACCCGTGCCCTTGGTGATGAGGGTGAGGTCGGCGGTGGAGGCGGCGGTGGTGTTGTTGGCGGTGTGCATTGTGGTGCGTGGGTTGGTGTGTGTGAGTGAGCGTTGGTGCTGTGGAGACAATGTGGACGAACCCAACCGATTGTGCAAGCGATTTTTCACTCCCGAAAGCAAGAAAGTTGTAACTCATTGATAATCAACGACTTACGAAACAAACTTTTTTGTGGTTCGCAGAGATTTCTCGTCTGAAATCTTGCTCCAAGGCAATCGCTCGGGCACTTTTCAGTCTCGTGAAACGCTCTCCGCTCAATCGTCGCAAGCCCTTGCGTGGCTCCAACTCGCTCGCTCGCTCACGGATTAATCCTGTATCCAAAAAACGAAGACAAGAGCAGGTCACTTATTCCAAACTGCGGAAAGAGTATCTCGCCGCACGCCCTCGATGCGAGTGCTGTGCAACGGCACCATCGACGGAGATACATCATCGCCGTGGTCGATGGAAGTCTCGCCTCAACGATGTCGAGTGGTGGCTCGCTATCTGTCGCCCGTGCCACGACCGCATCCACGGCAACCCTGCGTGGGCTTACGAGAAAGGTCTGCTCGTCTCACGATGAACGCTTGACTCAACGCAACCGCATCGGCACAACATCTTCGCACACCCAACATACACTATGGAAAAACACGAACTCACATTCGGCGATGTCTGCACAGTCAAGTCTGGCAAACACGCTGGCAAGAAAGTCCTCGTCATCAAGACTGGCATCCAGACCAAGTTCGGGATGCGAGCCATCACAGTCGAATACTTCGGCTCCTCGCACACGGGAGAAGAAAAGGTCTGGGTCGAACCCACTCTGCTCGTCTTCGCTGGCGAGAGCGACGAACCGACCGCCGAGGTAATCAAGGAAGCCGACTACCAAGAGTGGAAGGCACGCAAGGACGCTGGCGTTCCTCCCAAGTCCTCTTTCAACAAGAAGCCGTGGGGCAACCGCAACGCCAAGAAGTCCGACGGAGAGTCGGACGACTCGTTTTGAGTCGGGGCACGCACTCACGCTCGACTACACGGAGGAACTGATTGCCAACTCGGACTGGTCGTTCGAGGTCGGCGAACCGCTCGTGAGCGGTAAGCATCGCTCCATCTCCGTGACGGCGACGAACCGCACCGACGGCAAGAAGCACAAGATTGTCTACTCCGTGAAGCCGAACCTCACCAAGAGGTGCGTGGACATCTACACCTCTTACTCCTCGACGAAGGGCGATGTTCAGAACCTCACCTGCTTGAAGGACGAACTGACGACCAAGATGTCGCTACGCTACTCGCAACTCCTTCCTTGGATTTCGGAGTTCCGTGAGCGTCAGTCAGCCAATGTCACACGGGAACACGGCTCTGGCGTTCCCGCCAAGATTGCCGTCTCGTATGTCCTGCCCCTCGTCTGGGATGCCTTCACGGACACGAGAGACGGCTTGCACGAACGCAAGTCGCTCGCCAAGGACAAGGCGGACAAGAACACGGGACTGTTCGACGAATGAGTGCCCTCCCTTCCCCAATCGAGCGTGCCCGTCTCTACGCACGGGCGTGCCCACCCGCCATCAGCGGCTCGGGCGGACACTCGACCACATTCCAACTGGCGGTCGCTCTGGCTCACGGCTTCAACCTCAACGAGTCGGACTGCTGGGACATCCTCAACGAGTGGAACGCAGGATGCCAGCCGCCGTGGGGCGAGCGTGACCTACGCCACAAGATGCGGGACGCTTACCACACACAGCACACGAAACCTCGGGGCTGGTTGCTCGGCGACGACACGATGCTCGAACCCAGAAAACTCGGCGGAGCGGGACAGAACACAGTCACGCAGTCGGGCAAGTTCAAGGTCAACTTGGGAAGCGTAGGCACCATCCCCTCGGAAAAAACATACGCCACCAAAGACCTACTGCTGAACTGCTTCAAGGAGGACGAGGTCATCTGCATCACCAACGAGGCGGGGCAGGACGACGACGGACGCTGGTTCCCCGCAAGCAAGGGCACTTTCCAGACAGTTAGGTGGTGGGTCGATAACTTCTTCCAGTCCGCACTCCCGAACGACCTGTTCATCAACCGCCCCCAAGGGGCGTGGATACGCATCAATCCGACAAAGGAAGGCGACATCAGCGGTAGGGACGATGGCGTGGCTGACTTCCGCTACCTTCTCGTCGAGTTCGATACACGACCCAAGGAGGAGCAGTTCGCCATCTTCAAGCAGAGCAACCTGCCTATCTCGGCAATCATCGACTCTGGCGGTAAGTCCCTGCACGCTTGGGTGCGACTGGACGCACGAGACTTCGAGGAGTGGAAGATTAGGAGACAGCAGGTGTTCGACTACCTCTCCGACTACGAACCCGACGAGATGACCAAGAACCCCAGCCGTTGGTCACGGCTTGGTGGCGTGTTCCGAGGCGACAAGGAACAGCGTATCGTCGCCCTCAATGTGGGCGTAGGCAACTGGGACGAGTGGCTCTCATACTTGGAGTCGGCAGAAGTCCCAGAGGAGGTCAGCATCGAGCAGTTGGAGAACTACGACACGGACAATGACCCTACTACTGTGCTGGGCAACCGATGGCTGTGCAAGGGTGGCTCGCTCTGCGTCATCGGGCAGTCGGGTATCGGCAAGTCCTCCTTCTTGATGCAGTTCGCCATTATGCTGGCTATCGGTCGTCAGTTCTTCGGGGTCGAGGTCAAACGCCCGTTTAGGTGCATAGTGATGAACGCCGAGAACGACACGGGCGATTTGGCAGAAGCGTTCAAGGGCATCGTATCCTCGATGGCTCTCACCGAGGAGGAGAAAGTCCTACTCCGCAAGAACATCAAGTTCTACCGAGAGACAGTCAAGGTCGGCTTGGACTTCGTGAAGCAAGCCCGACGGCTCATCGTCCACAACAAGGCGGACTTCTTCTTCGCTGACCCGCTCCTAGCGTTCGCAGGGGGCGACATCTCCAACCAAGCATACTCGTCGCAGTTCCTCCGCAACTGGATACAACCTGTGCTGATGGAGACGGGCGTGGTGTGGGTGTTCCTGCACCACACGGGTAAGCCCAAGAAAGCCGAGGAAGCGTCCAGTATGACTGTGTCCGACCTTGCCTACTCTGGATTGGGGTCGTCCGAACTTGTGAATTGGAGCCGTGAGGTAGCCGTCTTGCGGCGAACCGACAAGGTGAAGCCCTTCTTCGAGTTGGTGCTGACGAAGCGTGGCAAACGAGCAGGGATTACGGATAGGGATGGTAAGCCAACCGCCTTCCTCAATCTCCGCCACGCCGAGGGTCGCATCCTCTGGGAGAAGAACGACGAGAATGTCCTCTCCAACTTCTCGCTCAAAGACCTCCAAAAGATGGACGAAATGCCTCCTACGGAGCATCTGGCAGACCCGTTCCAGTCCGAGTTCGTGAAGTATGTGGAGCGTCGTCTTGGCATCGGCACCCTCACCGCACTCGATGTGGTTAACCACCTAATCCGCCTGTCAGCCACCAACCCCATCGTCATCTGGGACAGCAGACGCTCGCTCTGGCAAGGTGCGAAATGGACAGGAAATAACCCGTTCTGAACGCCTACCAGAAGCAGATACAATGAGCCATTGTAGCGTCAGTATTCGCACTACCAGAACTTCGGAGTTTCCGCCGCAAGGCGGTAAATCATCCACCATCAGACCTCGCTCTATTAATACTAATAGGTTGCGTATGGAGGGCTGTCAAGCACAATCGTCGTGACCACCCAAAATACCCCATCCGACGGCGAGACATTCTACGCCAAGTGGTTCGCACAGCAGTCTCCTATGGAGCGGCAACGCCTCATAGACGCTGGCTTACAGCCAGAGGTCAACCAGTCCAAGGACTGGGTCTTCGAGGTCAACCCCAACCATACCGCATACGCATACACAGAGGACAAGGCATACGACGAGCCAGCCAAGGGGGGCGTATCCCGTCTCTACACAGAGGACGAGGTCAATGAGGTCATACGCCGTGTCGTGATGGCTATGCAGATGACCGAGTCACCAGATGCCCTGTTCCAAGCAAGGTGCATCCTCATAGCGTTCGGCATTGGTGACCCTCCCACGGAAACAGAACTCGCCAAGCAGAAGGGATGCTCACGCCAATTCGTATCCAAGAAGGTCAAGCGTATCCAACAACTATTCAACCTCTCGCCTTCCCAGTTTATGCGAAGCGAACAGGCGTGCCTCGCTTACTCTCGGGCTTGGCACAAGAACCACAAGAAGCCAAGGGGTTGACTTAAATGCACATTAACACGCTAAACTCCGCCGCTCCGCAAGGTGCCTACGGATACGCCAAAATGACCCATACCCCCCAAGAAATCTATTTTCAAGCACCCTCCCCCCACGGGGTTATGAACACACGCCTACGGGTCTGGCTTGTTAAGGGTTTTTCAGAAGCACTCATAAAATGATACAGCAGAGCGAGATAGCGACGGCACTCGGCTTGACGAGAGGGCGAGTGAGCCAACTCGTGAAGATGGGGATGCCGACGGAGAGCGTCGAGGCGGCTCGTGCGTGGAGAGCGGAGCGACAGTCGAGCAACGAGAGGGCTGGGCACATCGCCCAACCCGTGCGTCCGCTGGATTTGAGTGGGCTGGACGACATCCTACAAGCGGTGAGCCAGCCGCAGGGCGGTGGCGACGAGATGGATGTCCGCATCCAGCAACAGGTGGAGTTGTGTCGGATGACGAGGGAGGTGTTCGTGAACGCCTTGGAGAACGGCGACCCCGCACAGGGGAAACTTTACGGGAACTACGACAGGGCTATTGGCACGCTCTTGGCTTTGGAGAAGGTTAGGAAGCAGAGGCAGGTAGAGGACGGGCGGCTGGTAGACGCTGATGAGGCGGCGGCTCGTTTCTCGAAAGTGCTGGGTCAGTTGCGTTCCCTACTGGACAGGGCGGAGTTGACCTTCGCACCGAAGGCGAACCCCGATAACCCGCCGAAGGCACTCAAAGCGTATCGTGAGTTCAAGGACGACATCTTCCGCAAGATAGCGGAGTATGGG
>RGCW01000071.1 GCA_009919005.1 Candidatus Aquidulcis sp.
CCCCGCCGCCCCCGCCGGGATATTTCTGAGGGGTACTCATATTTCTACGCTATCCGCGAAGCGATCGATCGAGCTGGTATCGATTTCGCCGTCGCAGACCGACCCAGGCCAGCCCCCCACCAACGAGAAGGTTCGCGACCACGGCAATTGCGCTCTCATCAAGGCGGCCACGGCTGCCGCCAGTAACCACGAGGGTGGTTACCGTACTGCCGAAGAGCCCAGCCAGAAGGGCGAGAATTCGCCGTATGAGCAGGGCGTCACCCCCACCTCGCACCTGACTCGCCGCGAGCACCCCGACGACCAGCGCCAAGCTGGAGAGTCCAAGTGGTCGCATCAGGGTGATATCGAGCGTGAGCCCTGCGGCGGTCGCAGCCGTCAGCGCCAAGGAGCGCCGGTCAACGCTGGCTGTAACAAATAGGAGCGTAGCGGGGAGGTTGATGGTGCGCTCGAGGTCGAGTTCTGGTAGCAGCCGTGCTTGGAGGAGCGCGGCGAGCACAATCCCGAAGAGGTATCCAATGCGCCTGGTCATCTTTTCAGGATACTCCTGTGGCCGCCGCCGCGCACCGCTACGCCAACCCCTTCATGTTCCACGTGAAACATGGCCCGCTCTCCGAATATCCGCCTCCTGCTACCATACGGTCGTGGATACCACCTCGCAGCACCCATTGGGCCCACATGCGCCGATTGTGGTGTGTGCGAACCAAAAGGGGGGTGTCGGCAAGACCACCACGGTGCTGAATTTGGCCGCTGAGCTCGCTCATACTGGGCGACGGGTCCTCGTTGTTGACCTCGACCCCCAACGGAACCTCACGAGCGGCCTCGGGTTTACCCTCCCGGAGGGTGCCGCGACCGCCTATGACCTCCTCGTGGGACGTCGACCGGCCGCCGAACTCGCCCAGCCGACCTCGATCCACAACCTTTCACTGATCCCTGGATCGGCCGATCTCGCCGGGATTGACGTTGAGCTCGCCACGGGCGACGAGAGTGGGGAGCGCCAACTCGCCCACGGCCTGCGCAGCGCGGGGGGTGCGGAGGTTGTGCTCGTCGACACTCCACCGTCGCTCGGCCTCGTGACGGTAAGTGCCCTTGCCGTCGCTGACGCTGTACTCGTCCCCGTTCAATGCGAGTACTACGCCCTCGAGGGGTTATCGCAGCTGATGGCCACCATCCGCCTGGTGCGGGAGCGGCTCAATCCTGCCCTTGAGGTGAACGGCCTGCTCTTGACCATGCTCGATCCCCGCACGAAACTGGGGAGTGATGTCGTACGGGAGGTTGAGAGTCACTTCGGCGACCTTGTGTACGCGGCCCGGGTCCCACGTTCGGTGCGCCTCGCGGAGGCGCCAAGTCATGGAATCGCCATTCGGAGCTACGCCCCAGGCACCTCAGGTGCTGAATCGTACGCTCAAGCAGCAGCGGAATTTGACGCTCGCGTGTTCGGCGGAACACCCGCACGCGCCACATAGTAATAAGGGGGGAACATGGCAAAGAAAACCACGGGATTAGGGCGAGGGCTCGGTGCACTCATCCCCGAGGCGGCGAATGCGGTGGGCGCGACACGTGCGGGAGCCCTGGAGATCCCGCTCAGCAAGATCAAACCGAACCCATATCAGCCTCGAACCGAGTTCTCAAACGCCGAACTCGCCCAGCTCGCAGAGAGCATTCGTGAGCACGGTGTACTCCAGCCCGTCGTGGTGGAAGAGGGGCCGAACGGCTACACACTCATCGCGGGCGAGCGACGCTTCCGCGCGTCGAAACTCGCTGGCAAGACCACGATTCCCGCAGTGGTGCGCGTGGTTGGAAATCAATCGCGACTTGAACTCGCATTGATTGAAAACGTACAGCGCAGCGACCTCTCGCCAATTGAAACAGCACACGCGTATCGCCGACTCGCCGAGGAGTTTGGACTGACACAAGAGCAGATTGCCGTGATTGCAGGGAAGGCGCGCACAACGATCGCAAATACGTTGCGACTTCTCGATTTGTCTCCTGATGTGCAGACCGAAGTTGCTGCCGGTCGTCTCAGTGAAGGTCACGCGCGCGCACTCGTTGGGCTCCCTGAATCTGAGCAGGCGTGGCTCGCGCGGACCTTTGTTCGCGATGCCGTCACAGTACGAGGAGCTGAGGCGGCCGCATCAACGGTACGTGATGCGGCGCGGGGTACAATCACCACGAAGCGTAAGCCTGGCGCGCTGCCAAGCGAAGAGCTCGCTGCGCTGCAGCGGGAACTAGAGGGTCATCTCGGCACTCCGGTGCGAGTGAAGCCTGCTGGCAAGGGCGGACAGATCGTGATCGATTACTACTCAAACGAAGAGCTGCATCGGCTTGTAGAGCAGATCAAGGGAGTGAGTGAGTGACCGAGAAGAAGGGCGC
>RGCW01000072.1 GCA_009919005.1 Candidatus Aquidulcis sp.
CCACGGTGCATCGTCAGTGCTGGTGCGCTCAATCGCCTCCTCGTAGGCGTCCATGTACTCGTTCCAGTGTTCGCGTTCGGCAACATCTCCCGGCGCGAACTTCCAGAGCTTTGCCTTGTCATCGAGGCGCGCCTGCAGCCGCAGCTTCTGCTCGGCCTTGGAGATGTGTAAGAAGAACTTAAGGATCGTGGTTTCCTCATCAGTAATCGCCTGCTCCATCTCCGCAATGTGTTTGTATCGGCGCTTCCAGGTCTTCTTGGGGACCAACTCATGCACGCGCTCTACGAGCACACTCTCATAGTGAGAGCGGTTGAAGATGACGATCTCACCACGTTTTGGTAGTTGCTGGAAGTAGCGCCAGAGATAGTTATGTGAGAGCTCAAGGGTGCTCGGCTGCTTGAAGCTTGCGACACGCACGCCGATTGGGTTCACGCCATCAAACACATGGCGAATGACGCCATCTTTGCCGCCAGTGTCCATTGCTTGTAGCACCACGAGGACGCGGTATCTCCCTTCGGCGTAGAGCAGCTCCTGTAGGGACTCCAACTCGACATTCAGTTCACGCATGCGCGCCTCGCCGGCCTCTCGCCCCTTCGACCAATCGGGGGTGCCGCCAGTGTCAATCTTGTGGAGCTTCGGCTCCTTGCCAGGCTTAATGCGATGACTGCTCATGTCGGCATCCTACCCCCTCAATAGGTCGCCCCTATACTGCGTCGCATGGCACTCACCATTGGCATCGTTGGGCTCCCGAACGTCGGCAAGTCGACGCTTTTCAACGCCCTGACCAAGAACAACGTGTTGGCCGCCAACTACCCGTTCGCCACAATTGAGCCGAATGTGGGGGTCGTCAACCTTCCTGATCAGCGCTTGAACAAGCTTGCCGAGATCTTCAACTCGGAGCGGATCCTCCCCGCTCCCGTTTCGTTCGTTGACATCGCCGGCATCGTCCGCGGCGCCTCAACGGGGGAGGGGCTCGGCAACAAGTTCCTCTCACACATTCGCGAGGCCGACGCGATCGCCCAGGTGGTCCGCGCCTTTGCCGACGAGGACATCATTCACGTCGACGGCAAGGTCGACGCCAAGAGCGACATCGGCACGATCAATACCGAGCTCATCTTCGCCGACCTCGAAACGCTCGAGAAGTCGCGCTCCCGCTACGAGAAAGAGGTGAAGGGGAAGAAGCTCGACGCCGAAGTGCTCGACATTGTCGATGCTGCCATCGCGGCCCTTAACCGCGGCGAGCCACTCTCCTCGACCAGGATCGACCTGACGCTGCTGAAGGAGCTCGGTCTCCTCACCGCCAAGCCGATCATCTACGTCTTCAATGTGGATGAGGCGATCCTCACCAACCCTGCCCGCCGCGCCGAACTCGCCACACTCGTGGCGCCAGCCGAGGCGGTCTTCCTCGATGCCAAGGTGGAATCAGAGCTCGTGGACCTCGCCCCTGCCGAGGCGGCAGAACTGCTCGCCTCGATGGGGCAGAGCGAGTCGGGGCTCGACCAGTTGGCGCGCATCGGCTTCAAGAACCTCGGCCTACAGACCTATCTGACCGCCGGACCGAAGGAGGCGCGCGCCTGGACGATCCGCCAGGGGTGGACCGCCCCACAGGCTGCCGGCGTCATTCACACCGACTTCCAGCGCGGCTTCATCAAGGCCGAGATCGTCTCGTTCGACGACCTAGTCAACGCCGGATCAATGAACGCCGCCAAGGCCGCAGGCAAGGTGCGCATGGAGGGGAAGGAGTACGTCATGCGCGACGGCGATGTGGTCGAGTTCAGGTTTAACGTTTAGGCCATGAACAAGATGTTGCCGCTCGACCCAACAGCGTACGCAGGACCTCGATGGGTCCGCTACGCCACCGCTCCACTCTTGCTGGTGGTCGTGGCCCGCAGCCTCGTTCACCTTTTCACCGCTGACGGCGGCGCGCAGAGCATCGCAGGCATCGACACGTCGGTTGAGGGTGGCAACAACATCATTGCCCTCTTCCATCAGTGGGGTGCGATTCAACTCCTGCTCGCACTGCTCCTCGTCGTGCTCTTTACGCGCTACCGAGGGCTGACCTCACTTGTGCTCGTGGCGCTTGCCGCCGATCCCGTGCTCCGAGAAGTCGCGGGGCAGATGATGCACGTGACGGCGGTCGGCACCCCACCTGGTGCGGCGCTCAACACGCCAGCGCTCCTTGTCACCCTCGCGCTCCTCATAGCCTCGTTGATGACCACAGGCCCGAAAGCGAAGGGCCGCCGCGCGTAG
>RGCW01000073.1 GCA_009919005.1 Candidatus Aquidulcis sp.
CGCCTGGGGTTCGGATAGCTAGGCCATAGACGGACGAGCCGAGAAGGTCATGGAAGTCATCCCGGTCCAGCGTGAGGAGGACGTCAGCTTTCAGGCTCAGCGCGGTGATGACGATGGGACGATCCTTGACGGCTCGATAGATGAGAGGCCGATCTAGGACGAGATGGGTGCCAACCACGGTCAGCCTTGGTTTGATCCGCCGACTCCAGTCTGACGCGGCTTTAGAACCGAGCTTCTGGAGGTTATGCTCGGCCTCTCGGACGCAGTAAGCAGAGGTCAGCAGGGTCCATTGTTCCCGCCGGGATGCCATGATCAGGAGACGCGAGGCCCCTGACGTAGAACCGGCCGCGGCCAGTAATACGCTCGAATCCAGGAACAGCCTCACTTCTTGCGGCGGAAGGCTTTGAGGTCCTTGGCGTCGGCCTCGTCGTTCAGCACCCACTGGCGGATGGTCGCCTTGGGGATGTCGCGGATGGGCATGGCTACCGCCGATTGCAGGAAGAGCCCTCCGTCCCGTTCCTCGACAATGACCAGCGGCGAAGCGACCTGATCGAGCTTCAGGCGACGACGAAGTTCAGGAGGCAGGGTCAAGGTGCCGCGCTTGCTGACAGGAAGAGTGTAGGTCATGCCGTTATGCTGTATTACCGTAATGCGGTATCAAGAGGGAAGAGACCCTAGGCGAAGGCGGAGCCTTCGCAGGGGACACGTTGGCAAGTGGGCACGTGGATACGGGGTGGTAGCGGTTAGCGGCTGGCGGTTAGCGGTTGGGAGCGCAAAAGTCAGGGGAGACCGGAAACCGGATAGGATGCTGGGGGCTTATTAGGGCGGGATTTGTGTGCCCAACCGCCAACCGCTAACCGCCAATACCTTTAGTGGGTAGGGTCGGGACCTCGTCACGACATAGGATGCATCGCAGGTAGGGTTGAGCGGCCCGATCAATCTCGGCTGACCGAGCCGGTCAGCCCTACCCAAGGCAACTAGGGCAGCACGCGGTGCTGCCCCTACCTCGAGACAGGTTTTGGCTTTAGGGCGGGACGAGGGTGAGCAGTCTGAGGCCATGCCCCTGCGTCTCCTTGCGCTCCTTTGCCTGGTGTCGGCTGACGTCGCCGCGGTCGGCCCGGTCACGGCCCCGCCGGCCGAGCTGAAGCTCAGCCCGTTTTACAAGAAATATGTCAGCGCCGGCGGCTTGCCCGTGGTATCTTCCGGCGCCGTCAACGACTACGCCCTCCAGGAGACGGCGCATCTCGCCGAACTGATGCTCGCGAAGCGTCCCGACGTACGTGCCGCGATGATCGCCAACGGGTCGCGGGTCATCGTGATCGGCTACCAGGAGTTTTCGACGGACATCCCGGAATACGCGCACATGAGGCCTAAGGATTATTGGGACGCCCGGGCCCGCGGTTTCGGCGGTTCGTTGACCGATCCGGTCTGCTCGTGCGCGGAAGAGAACATGCTGGGTTATCCGGGCGACCCCTACGCCGCCGAGAACATCTTCATCCATGAGTTCGCCCACAACATCCACCTGCGCGGCATGGTGAAGCTCGACGCGACCTTCGATGCCCGGCTCAAGGCGACCTATGAGGCGGCCATGGCGAAGGGCCTGTGGAAGGGTAAGTATGCGGCCACCAACCACCACGAGTATTTCGCCGAGGGCGTACAGTCCTGGTTCAACGACAACCGGGTCAATGACCACGACCATAATCACGTCCACCTGCGCTCGCAGTTGATCGAGTATGACCCTGGGCTGGCGGCGATGTGCCGCGAGGTCTTCGGTGATACGGAAATCCAGTACACCAAGCCGGCGACCCGTCTCACCGGTCATCTGGCCGGCTATGACCCGTCCAAGGCCCCGAAGTTCGTGTGGCCGGAGCGACTCAACGCGGTCAAGGCCGAGATCAGGCGCAAGGCCCAGGAGCGAGACCAGCAGGCCAACGCGGCACCGAAGGGGAAATGATATCGGGGTAGGGTTGAGCGGCCCGCTCAATCTCGGCTGACCGAGCCGGTCAGCCCTACCCATGGCAACTCGGGCAGCACGCGGTGCTGCCCCTACCTACAAAGGCCCCTCAGGAACTCGCCTGGGGTTCGGATAGCTAGGCCATAGACGGACGAGCCGAGAAGGTCATGGAAGTCATCCCGGTCCAGCGTGAGGAGGACGTCAGCTTTCAGGCTCA
>RGCW01000074.1 GCA_009919005.1 Candidatus Aquidulcis sp.
TGCACGAATGCGCAGAGGCCAGGCACCACCTTGCCGTCAGCCGCCTTCTTCGTGTAGACGCAGCCCGCCCCGTGGATGCACGGCTGGGGGGACTTGAGCTCGGGCGCGTCGAAGGCGGGGTTCTCGAACCAGTGGATTGCGGACATGGCGTTCGCGGGGTACTTTTCATCTTGTAGGTAAGCCGTTCAATTTTTTCCGAAAAAAATGATCCCCTCTTTTTATTGTATTTTGTTTCTTACCCCCTCTTACTCGCTCCCAACCTTTGCGCTTGTGGCCTCTGCGAGCTGGGCTTTGAGCGCCTCTACCTCCTCCTTCAGAGCCGCATTAGCCTCTTTCGTGCGGTCGTGCTCCTCTTTCAGAAGCCAGAAGGTGTGCCAGTTCACCTGCTCAAACGACGGCATGTAGGAGTAGATGCTCATGGCGTCGCCAATGTGAATCCCCGCTGTAGAGGCCTGGTCGATGGCCGCTGCCAGTTCTTCCTTTTCCGCCTCGCTGCAGAGCCAGCGCCCCTTGTATCTGCGGGCGGGATCCTTCTCCTTATACGGCGGCCAGACGCCGTCAAACCCCGCCGCGGTGACTGCAGAGATCGCGTGGCGAAGGCGCATGGTGGTACGCCACAGGAAGTTGTTCCTCTTGTAGGCGCACCAGGCGGGGGGGAGGCCAGCCTCGTCCATAATAGCGTCGCAATGGCACTGCGGTATGTGCGGATGCAGTCCCGCCCTGCGAGCCAGCGCAGCGTCTAAGAAGGTGTTGAGGGTGGCGTCTCCGTCTGCGATCACCACGCCCGCGGCGGTCAGCTCCTCCACAGAGTCCAGGCCGCGCGTGGCGGGCTGAAAGATGCAGGCGTGGAGCCCGTGCTTCTTCACTTCCAGGGCGGCTGCGCCGGCGGCGGTTCCCACAATGAGCACATGCGTGGCTCCGTTGTGCAGCAGGGGCTCCAGAAAGTCCTTCTTCACCACGTGGCAGGTCTCGGTGGCGATGTGGAGCTTACCGAGCTTGGCGAACTGGGGCGCGGCAGGGCCAGCCATGGGAAAGATGCCGAGGTAGCGCTCGCGGCAGTGTTTCCAGATGCGCGTCTCAAGGCTCTTGAGCTCTTGGGCTAGGGTCTCGGCCTCATCCGCAGAGGGAAAGCACCTCTCCTCGAGCCCCGTGTAGATCACGGCGAGTACGGTGTCGCTGCAAGAGGGTGGCATGGCAGAAGGCATGGTGGGTACTAATCGAGTACTAAGCAGAAGGGTTCAATTTTTAACAAAAAATATTTCACATCTTACGCTCTTATCGACTTTAAAGGGTTATCTCGCGGCCACGGTATTTCACCACGAGCTTGAAGTCGCTGCCGCTGCCCATCTCTGCGAAGTTGTTGAAGAGCTTGGCCCTCGCGTGGTGGAGTCCGTAGGCGACGGCGATCTTGTCCTCGTGGACAGCCAGAAAGTGTATCTCGCCACCGAGACGGCAGGCGATGAAACCCGTGCCACGGTGGGACATCCGCACAGTCCTCATGTCAGAGTTAGGGCCGTTGCACGCGCCCTTTATGGACCAATACCAGCTCCGCGCGTGCTTCAGCTGCCGTGTGAGCTTGTGGCGCATGTCCCACCGGTAAAGGTCGTGGTCAAGAGTGAGTGCAGCGAGTTCTGCGCGAATCGTCTCCATCTGCTGCATGGCCGTCTTTAGCTGTTCTTGCGGGGAGGGGGATGCATAGGCAGTTGTGCGGATCTTGTAGGCCTTGATGGCGGACTTCAACTTCTCCACGTCGTTGGTGGCCTGCGCGATCACGGCGACCTTCTGCTCTGCGACGGGCTTCACGGGGGGCGTGATCTCCACAGAGCCGCCGGTAGGAAGAGAGGCACGCCAGGCCGCCTCGTCGGCGAACATGGTCTGTTTGAGAGGGCGACGAGCCCATGGGGCGGGTGGCGTCATGGCGAGCTCTTTGCAGGGGGTGCACTCGCGGCACGTGGTCGGGTGAACCTCGCCGCCGCCGTCTGTGACGCTCTTGACCTGGAGGACGCCCTTCGCAGTCATGATGGCTACGCGGTAGGTGTTGGCGCCCAGAGCCCAGCGGAACTTCGAGCCGATTGCCGGCGGCGCGGGGGCGGGGACGGG
>RGCW01000075.1 GCA_009919005.1 Candidatus Aquidulcis sp.
GGAGTTCCGCTACCTATTCAACGGCATGCGGCTGCACATTCCTGCAAGCAAACTTGAGGCACTACGCGCCAATCCACATGTTGCTGACATTCAACTCGTAACTCGATACCGACGCGCCACCGTCACTGGTGGTGCGGTCAACAACCGCGGCGGCGCGGTACCCTCCAATGCCAACGCTGCGACGGAGGTTCAGGCCAAGAACGTCTGGGCCCAGACCGGCAGTTCAAAAGCTGGAACCGGATTTGGTGTGAAGGTTGCAGTGATCGATACGGGCATCGACTACACCCACGCCGACTTCCTGCGCGACGCTGACGTCACCTTCCCAACAACAAAGGTGGTCGCTGGCTACGACTTGGTTGGCGACGACTATGCCCCAGGTGAGGGTGGAAGCAAGGAGGTTCCTGTTCCCGATAGTGATCCAATGGACTGCTCCATCGCCGACGGGGGTGGCCACGGCACCCACGTCGCCGGAACGATCGCTGGCTACGGTATCAAGGCAAACGGGGACACCTACGGTGTACTTGCGAGCGAGCGCTACACGAGCACACTTGACGTTTCGGGATTCAACATCGCGCCTGGTATGGCACCACTCGCCTCGCTGATTGCGATCCGCGTCTTTGGCTGCGAAGGGGCAACGGAGCTCGCCGCTGACGGCATCGAAAAGGCGGTGGCACTCGGTGCCAACATCATCAACCTCTCACTCGGGTCGCCCTACGGCATTAAGGGCGGGGCGGAACAGGCGGCAATCAACGCCGCCGAAGCGGCCGGCGTCACGGTGGTGATCGCCGCTGGCAATGAGGGGAAGCAGCCCTTCCTTGTGGGCTCACCATCGACCGAAGATGGCGCCATTTCCGTTGCTGCACTTGACGACCGAGCGACCTTCCCGGGCGCAAAGATCCTCAACCTTTCCGATTCCTCAAGCGTCGTACTTGATGGGACGGCACCAGCCGCCCTCATGAACACCAACGTATTTGACTATGGAGCTGACGGGGTGAGCGCCTCGCTGAAGTTCCTCGACCAGCAGGCGGACCCAACTGCGATCTCACTCGGCTGCCCCGCAACGGGCGACGGGGGAGCTACTTACACGCCAGATTGGGACACGACGAGAACTGATCTCACCGGCACAATCGTCGTATTGCGACGCGGCACCTGTACCTTCAAGGAGAAGGTGGACGCAATGATTGCAAAGGGTGCTAGTGCGGTGATCATCTTGCAGAAGATCGATGTGCTGGACGGCGCAGACAACCTTCTCAACACGGGCGACGATGACAACAGCACCTACCCACCGTTCCAGGGCGTCGGTGTGCCGACTTCGGCGATTCCGGTTCTCATGGCAAACGGAAACGTCGAGGCCGCGCTGACGAGCGCTGTCACTGACGGCGATTCGGTCAAGATCCTCGCGTTGGCGAGCGGCGTGACAAATCCGGACTATCACACCGTCGCAGAATTCTCATCGGGCGGACCACGATGGGGCGACCTGGCGCTGAAGCCTGAACTGGCGGCCCCAGGGGTCAATATCGTCTCCGCAGCGTCGGGGAGCGACGATGGCGCAGCTTGGTTCAGCGGCACCTCCATGGCAACCCCTGTGGTGGCCGGTGTGGCCGCACTCGTGCGCCAGGCCAACCCGACCTGGAAGCCATCGGTCATCAAATCTGCGCTCATCAACACCTCAAAGTCCATTGGCAGTGGCATCCAACTTCGTGCTGTTGGTGCGGGACGGGTGAACGCCCTAAACGCTGTTAAGGCGAAGGTCACCATTGACGCTGGACCAAACGCCACACTGAGCTACGGCATGGTCTACGGCGATGCCTCGGCAACAATCACGAGAAACCTCTCCTTTACGGTAAAGAACAGTGGCACGACTGCCGCGAGCTACAAGTTCTCGGCGGCAGCTGCGGCTGGGTACACCCTGCCGACTGGCGTGACGATGCGGCTCTACAAGGGCTCAACGCTTCTGACGAGCAGCTCGTCGGTGGTGATCGCTGCCAATAAGAGCGTCGTACTGACGGT
>RGCW01000076.1 GCA_009919005.1 Candidatus Aquidulcis sp.
CGCCCTATGAGCCCTGATCCCTCGTCACATTCACCGGCTGCCCGGGCTGAGGATCAGGCGTTGGCGCTCGGTTTCGCCCACGACGGCGAACGCCGGGCATTCGAGCGGTTCCGGGAGGAGCTCACCCCTCACGGATGGGTGATCGCGCACAACCTCTATGTGGCACGGCGCGAAGAGCGCGGGTCACACACGCACGAGCTCGACCTTCTGCTGCTGCATCCGCAGCGGGGCATGGTGATGGTCGAAGTGAAGTGCGGCCGCGTTGAGCGGACATCGGAAGGGGCGTGGCTGCAGAATGGCAGCCCGATGCGGAAGCCGCCCGATCTTCAGGCGACAAGGGCTATCTACGAACTGCGCGACGTCCTTAAGGACCACCCACTTTGGGAGCGACTCGGCATCAACCCCGCGAGTGGCTGGATGCTGGCGCTGCCTGATGCTGACGCCACCAAGGTGATGCGCCAAAAGATTGACGGCACGATCAACCTCGCCTCTGATCAAGTGATCGACCGAATAGCGCTGGCGCAGCCTGGTGCGATTGTGAAGGCCGTGGAAACGTTTGCCACGCGCATCAGTAAAGGTATTGCGGGTGCCGATCCAGGCTTTGACTGGACAAAGCAGGCGATGATTCATCGAGATTGGGTCGAAAACCTCGCTGCGTTTTCTCGATTGCACTTTGACGCGGGAGCAGGTGCCGGTAAGAGTGTGGTCGCCCGACTGCGGGCATTCTCACTCGCAGAGGCGGGGCAACGCGTGCTCTTTATTTGCAGCACGGCGAGCCTGGCTAAGTCCATGCAGAGTGATGTAGCCGCCAAAGGGGCCAAGCTCATCACTGTGAACACCGCGCATCAGGCCCTGATCGTTGCCGCTCGCGCGACAGGCAACGCGGAGGAGTACGGGATCAATCAGCAGGGACCACTCACCGATGAGGCCCTAGCGAGCGTGTTGCCGAACGCGGGGCGGATCGCCGCCGCCTCCCGCGAGCGATACGACGCGTTGATCGTTGATGAGGCGCAAGACCTTGGACCCGATGTGGTCTTGGGGCTCACGGCTTTTCTCAAAGATCCGACAGGTGGATCAATCTGGACGTTCGCCGACGAGTATCAACGTCTTAGTACCGCTACGCAGCCATCGCCCGCTCTGAACGGGGTTGAGCGCATTGTGATGCGACAAAATCATCGAAATCCAGAGCCAGTCTTTCGCCTGGCTGAGGGGCTACGGTCTGACGGGATCAAGCGATTCAGTCGCAAGGGCGCGGTAAGCTCGCATCGAGTTGAGTACAGACCGATTGTTGACGGAACGACGCAACGTGCAACGCTTGAAGAGTTGCTCGACGAACTACTGCGGCAAGGGATCACCCCTGGTCGAATCGCAGTCGTCACGGTGAGCGGGAAGACCAGAGAGAATCCGCTGTTCCACCCGCGACGTATCGGGAAGTTCGTTGATTACGGCAACCCGCAACTTGATGAGAGAGGGAATCGCATCCCCGTTCCTCCGGAGGAACTACCTGCTCCAGACCCTGGCAAGGTGTATTTCGACTCAGTCCGGCGTATCAAAGGCCTAGAGCGCGGCGTGGTGATCTTGGTTGATGTCCCGCATCCTGGTGAGGTTGGATCTGAAGAGCGCCGCCTTCTCTACGCTGCGGCGACGCGTGCTACGACCTACCTAGCGATCATCGGCACTGCAGCGAATCTCGGCGCGATCAAGAAGATCGCCGACTCGTACCGTTAGCCGCGATGCTTGGGGCTACGCCCGAAAGATCTTCTCCAGCGGCCAGCCCTTCGCGAGCTCATCCACGATCTTGTCGAGGTAGCGAATCCGACGCATCAGGGGGTCTTCGATCTCCTGCACCTTGATGCCGCAGATGCTCCCCGTAATCAGCTTGGCATTCCGATTGAGGGTGGCCGCCTTGAAAAACTCACGGAAGGTGCTCTCGGCCGCGATCTGCGACTTGATCTCCTTCTCGCTGAGGCCGGTGAGCCA
>RGCW01000077.1 GCA_009919005.1 Candidatus Aquidulcis sp.
AACCATACGCTCGCCCCCCTCTGAGGTTGCCTGACGGCTGGCGAGGGTGAGTAGATCAGCGCTCAAGCGGCCGAGTCGCTCCGACTCCGCGGCGATGCCGCGGATCAGATCGAGGCCTGCGGGCTTCACAAGTCCTTCACGCTCCAGAATCTCCGCACTCGAAAGGATCACCGAGGCGGGTGTGCGCAACTCATGCGATGCGCTGGCTACGAGTGCACGTTCTCGCGCAGCAGCTGCGGCGATCGGCGCCAGCGCGCGACGAGCGATCAGCAGCGCAACCACGAGCGCCCCGCCAAGTGAAATGAGTGCAACGAGCACGAGGGAGCCGAAAAGATTCTGCCGTTGCGCATCGCGCACATCGAGGCGACCGGCCACCTGAACGAACCCCAGCACCTTTCCGTTGGGATCATCGGGATGTCGAATTGGCGTCGTGACAACACGGAATTCCGTTCGTCCAATCACCACCGTTTGTGCCGTAGGCGTCCGCGCGCTGGCGTCAAGAAGCGTCAAGACGGGAAACTCAGCAGCGCCACCCGACGACCGCGCCAGGATCGCGCCCTGGGCATCGAGCACCGCCCACGGACCGCCCGCGCCGAACTCCTCGTCCGTCAAACCAGGCGGGATTGAAGGGGGTGCATCATCTCGACTGATGCCACGAACGACAGAGAAGGCTGCAGTGATCGCAGTCGGCGCACGACCGCTCTCCTCTCGATCGCCGTCACCCTCTGAGCCGTCATCATCGTCGTCGCCACCTGGGCCTGAGCTCGGCATCGGAATGCCGCCACTCGGATCCGGCGAGCGATCACCCTCCGGTGACTCGGATGCCTCGGGGGTCTCCGAGGCCTCAGGACTCTCGGATTCACTTGGGCTCGCACTCGGGTCAATTGAGTCACCTGGCGAGGGCGATGCCCCTGGGAGTGGTGGTAGGTGCTCTTGAATCTCGACAACGATCCGCTCAGCCCGTGCCCGCAGGGCGCTGTCGAGACCAGCATCAAGCGCGCTGTTCCCGGCAACGGCACCGCCAACGCCTACGAGCGCAACAACAAGCGCGGTAGCGCCAAGGATAAAGAGCGAGATCTGCCGACGAGTACGTGCGAGCAGCGCCTCAATACCCTCACCACTGGCGTCGTTGCGAAGCGACACGGCTACTTCCCCTTTTTTGATTCAGCGAGCCGATAGCCGACGCCGCGAACCGTCTTCAAGAGATCGGTAAACCCGGCCTCTTCAAACTTGTTCCGCACGTAGTGCACATAGAGGTCAACGACGTTGGAGTAGACGTCGGGCTCAGCCCCCCAGACCTCGTCTAGCAGCTGCTGTCGCGTCAGGGCAATGCCACGATTGCGGATCAGGTAGGCGATGAGAGCATATTCACGCGCCGAAAGATCAATCACCTTCTCGCCAGCGGTAAGTGCATGGCGGGCCTCGTCGAGCATGAGTCCCGGCACAACCTCACGCTCCGCCTCACCACTCGCCGACATCTCACCGCGGCGACCAAGCGCTCGGACGCGCGCCAGCAGCTCCGTCGCGGCGAATGGCTTGGTGAGGTAATCGTCGGCACCTGCGTCGAGCCCCTCAACGCGATCATCCACCGTGCCCAGCGCCGTCAACATCAACACTGGCGTAGTGTCACCGGCGTGGCGTCGGTCGCGCAGAATCGATGAGCCTTCAAGATCAGGAAGCATGCGGTCAAGAATCACGAGGTCCCACGACGCTGACTCCCAGAAACCGATGCCTTCGGCGCCCGTTGCCGAGAGTTGCACTGTATGGCGCTCAGCGGTGAGGAGTCGCGCAATCAGCGGCCCGAGTCGTGCGTCGTCTTCGATCAAGAGAATCTTCATGAGCCGATCGTGGCGCGCACCT
>RGCW01000078.1 GCA_009919005.1 Candidatus Aquidulcis sp.
TCAATACGTTCAACAAATTGATTGATATTCCCTGGAAAGATCGCGATGAAGAAGAGGGCGACGGCCAGCCCCACCTGTGTCCGATAGCGCCAGAGCACCAGAAGGGCGACCCCAAGCAAGATCTCGACTACGCCTGAGGCGAGCACCACAAAGTCTGGGTCGAGCGGAAGCCACCGTGGCACCTGCGCCTGGAACTCCGCTCGATTGACGGTGAGATGGCTGTAGCCAGCGGAGACCAACAAGAGCCCAAGGCCAACCTGGCTCAGTCGTCGTATGAGGTTGCCACGCGGCTGTAGTGTGCCGCCAGTGGAGGGGTGCATATCGCCAGATCCTACTCGCACTATCACGAGCGCGCAGGCTTCGTCACACGGTGCGCCAAACCCCCGTTGTGGCGAAGTACCATCCAATCATGAATACTCCACGTTTCGCCGTGATGTGGCACGACGATGCCCCCGATGCTAACCGGGTTGCCCAACCCGATACCGAACCACTGCCTGTCGCGGTGGACTGGGTGGTGATCGGCGGAGGCTTCGCGGGTCTCTCGGCGGCACGCCGGGCGGCGGAGCGCGGAGCGCGCGTCCTTCTGTTGGAGAAGGGCGATCTGCGCCGTGGTGCCAGCAGTCGCAATGGCGGCATGGTGCACGTGGGATTCGGTGCTCCAACCAGCGGGATCATCAAGCAGTTCGGCACCGACGGGGCGCGCGCCTGGTTCACCCTCTCTCGCCAGGCGATTGATCGAATCGCGGAGCTGGGCGGAACTGGCGCAGATTCACTCGCTGCGACGACCGGCATCGACGTGCAGTGGCGACCAACTGGACACCTTGAACTGGCTCCCTCGCGGCGAGCGGCGCTAGACCTCGCCAGCGAAGCGGAGATGCGCAGTGGGCTCGGTGTCCCCGTTCGGCTTCTTGACCAAGTTGCTATCCGTGGGCTCACCTCGAGTGAACGCTTCGCCGGCGGCCTCGCAGTAGATGCGGGCGGCGGCGTACAACCTGCGCGACTTCAGGCGGCGATGGCTGATGCGGCGCAGCGCGCTGGCGTTGAGATCCGCACCGAGACGCCCGCACAGCAAATTAAACGCGTTCCCGGTGGCTACCTGGTTACGACACCACGAGGGAGCGTGCGTACCAGCCACATCTTTGGTGGCGTGAATGGGTACGTTGACTCGCTCTTCCCTGCCGTTCGTCGGCGTGCGATCACTGTGGGGAGTTACATGATTGCCACCGAGCCATTGGATGTCGCACTGCTCCGCGAACTATTCCCGGGTGGGGAGATGCGCTTTGATACGAGGAACTTCCTCTCTTATTGGAGACCGACCCCAGACGGACGGATTGCCTTCGGGGGACGCACCTCGTTGTGGCCAGATTCGCTCAGCCGCATTGCCCGAACGCTGACGGCACGACTTCGCGAGTTTCACCCACAGCTCGCAAATACGCGTATCACCCATGCGTGGGGTGGCCAACTCGCCTTCGCACTTGATCGGCTGCCGCGTGTCACTCGGCTTGATGGCGTCACGCACCTCTCAGGCTGCGCAGGATCGGGAATCGCCCTCATGACGTTGCTCGCTGAGCAAACCATAGATTGGGAGCTAGGCGGTGAGGCTCCTCTTCCAGCGAGGATCCCCTGGCACGCCCTGCCGATCCCCTACGAAGGACACCCGTGGTTCCTCCCCTTCGCGGGGATAGGATTTGCGCTGCAAGATTGGCTAAGCGAGCGCGATTGACTCGCTGCACGCCCGAGGTGTGGCGGAGAGGGAGGGATTCGAACCCTCGATGGAGTTGCCCCCAAACCGCATTTCCAA
>RGCW01000079.1 GCA_009919005.1 Candidatus Aquidulcis sp.
CCCGACATGGTGACGAAAGAGGCAACCCTTCGCGTGGAGATCTCACTCGGTACAGGTCATGAACGGGGACAAACGATTGTTGATCATCTAGGTGGAACAAAGCGCGAACCGAATTGCCGCGTGGTGTATCGCGTAGATCGCGAACGCTTCATCAAGATGCTGAAGGACGCCTGTAGACGCTGAAGACCTACGTACCCCTTCGCAGCAGCGAAGTGTTCAGATGCGACGGATTAGTGTGTCCAAGAATGCCAAGAACTTCTCGGGCTTTCCGGGAACCATCTTTGGAGCCCAACGAAGCGGCCAGAGCCACCGGTAGACCGCTGAGACGATTGAAAAACCAAGGTACGTCACCAACACTCCGACGGAGCGCGCGAGGATATCGTGGATATCAATCCTATACGGGGGGATTGGGCTGACAAGTGCGTTGGTGAGAGCTTGACTCAGCTCCAGGCCAACGCCCATGAGCAGTATCACCGCAATGTTTGCGCGACGCGCATCGCCAAAGAGTGCAATAAGTGCGAGGAAGTAGGTACTCGAGCCGATCGCAATCTGCATTGGGAGCCAATTTGTTTTGAGGAGGTCCGGATCGAATTGGAGCCCTGGGATCAGCCGAACCACGTCGGAGCCGATCGGCGCGCGTGACCACTCTGAGTTTGGAAATCCGAACGGTGCCCAGATATACGCAACAAGAAATGCAAAAGCGACCGTTGCCGACTGGGTGTACTTATTCTTGAGGATCCCTTGTCGGCCCTGGATGTATATAACCGCAACTAATCCGGAAATCCCCGCGAACAGCCCCGTAAAGTCTATGCCGCTGGCGTTGAACATCGCGCCATTCTATAAGAAAACGGTGAAATTGAGATGAGGCGTAGGATGTTTTCGTGATAATCCGTTCAGGCATGCTCAGATTGTGAGTGGCCCAGGTTTCGGGCGCGGCCCGTTCTCAGGAGACGAGATCGGCGGGCCGACGCGTCCTACGGGGGCTGCAATCCCGCTCTTGCGCCGCGCCGCACGTTTCTTCCGGCCGTATCAGGGTCGACTCGCCCTCATCGGCACGCTCATCCTGGCCTCGAGCGTGATCGGCCTCGCCAATCCGTATCTGCTGAAACTGATGATTGATGACGCATTTCCAAAGGGCGACATCGGACTGCTTGGCACCTACGCCCTCTTGATGGTGATCGTACCGATCATCAATGGCGGCATTGGGCTTGCGCAGTCATGGTTGACCGCGTCGGTAGGACAGTTCGTGATGCGCGATCTTCGCAACCTCCTCTTCACCCACGTGCAGTCGATGCCGATGCGCTTCTTCTCTGAGACGCGCACCGGAGAGATCCAGAGCCGTCTGACCAATGACGTCTCGGGCGTGCAGTCGGTCGTCTCTGACGCGGCGGCGAACCTTGCATCGAGCGTCGCGATCGTCTTCTCCACACTGGTGGCAATGGCGCTGATCGATTGGCGGCTGACGGTCGTGAGCCTCTGTGTGGCGCCGCTCTTTCTCTACTTCAGCTCACGAGCCTCTGCCGCACGTCGCAAGGCGAGCAGTGAGGTGCAGGGTGCGTTGGCAGACCTGACGTCGATCGCAGAGGAGCACCTCTCCGTTGGCGGCGCACTACTTGCGAAGTCGTTCGGGCGGGCTGAGGCGGGCGCGGAGCGCTTCACCGCTCGATCAGGTGACCTCGCCGTGCTCCAACTTCGTCAGGCACTCACCGGTCGCTGGGTCGGCGTGGTGGTGCAAGTGGTATTCAGCGGCATCCCTGCGCTTGTCTACTTTGTCGCAGGTGTACTCGCGGCAAACGGTGC
>RGCW01000080.1 GCA_009919005.1 Candidatus Aquidulcis sp.
TGCCCGCAGTCGGGCGACCACACTCTTACCGGCACCTGCTCCCGCGTCAAAGTGCAATCGAGAAAACGCAGCGAGGTTTTCGACCCAATCTCGATGAATGCGCTCGTCATCGCTCAGTCGTCGTTGATCCACCTCAAGGTCGCCAATCAGGCTGGTGCTAAATCCAAGGGCCGGCGCAATGATCTCCATCGCCTGCTTTGTCCAGTCAAAGCCCGGATCGGCACCGATAAGATTTTTGGTGAGTCTGTCTGCGAATCGCTCAACGGCTCCCGCTACGCCACCCGCCTTAGACATGAGGATTCGATCAATTATTTGGTCTGATGAGAGGCTGACCGTGCCATCAATACGCTGGCGCATCACTTGAGTGGCATCCGCATCCGGGAGAGCTAGCATCCATCCGCTCGCTGGATTAATGCCGAGTCGCTGCCAGAGCGGATGGTCTTTAAGCACATCTCGGAGTTCATAAATGGCACGAGAGGCTTGAGACTCTGGAGGCTTGCGCATTGGTTCACCGTTTTGTAGCCATGAGCCATCGGGTGTGCGTTCGACACGTCCGCACTTGACTTCAACCATGACCATGCCTCGCTGAGGATGGAGTAAAAGCAGGTCTAGTTCGTGCGTGAATGAACCACGTTCTTCACGGCGGGCGACATAAAGATTGTGTGCGATTGCCCAACCACGAGGACCAAGCTCTTCACGGAAACGCTCAAACGCCCGCCGCTCGCCGTCGTGCGCGAAGCCCAAAGCGTTGGCGTTGCCGTCAGCGGACGAAAAACGCTCACTTTTTGGAGTCATGTCGGGATAGTAGCGGGATCACAAGCGAACTCGGGGCACCCCTCCGCTACCCTTACCCCATGGCAGCGCAGGCGGGTTGGCAGGGTGAGCGACTAACGATCGGACTCCTAGGCGGAGGCACGGTCGGGGCGGCGGTTGCGCGCGGGCTGGCGAGCCGAGCCGAAGAGTGGGGGATCGGCATCGCGGGGATCGCGGTGCGCGACCTGGCCAAGGCGCAGGCGGCAGGGCTCGACCGTATTGCACCACTAACCACCGATCCTGCAGCGCTTGCCGCCTCTGATGATGTTGATGTTGTCGTCGAGCTCATGGGCGGGCTCGACCCTGCCATGCCAATCGTTGAGGCGGCGCTCAAGGCGGGGCGACCGGTCGTTACCGCGAACAAGTTGTTGCTCGCGACGTTTGGTGCGCGACTCGAATCGTTGGCGCGTGCGACTGATACAGCGCTACGTTTTGAGTCGGCGGTGGCAGCTGGGGTGCCGGTGATCGGCGTCTTGGCTGGCGACATGTCGGCAAATGAGATCACCTCGATTCGCGGCATCATCAATGGCACCACCAACTACATCCTCACCAAGATGGAGAGCGAGGGCTGGTCGTACGAGCAGGCGCTCGCCGAGGCCCAGAAGATCGGCTACGCCGAGGCGAACCCGAAGAGCGACGTCGAGGGCGAAGATGCCGCCGCGAAGTTGGTGGTGTTGGCGCGACTCGCTTCGGGTGCCTGGCCGGCACTCTCGCATGTGCAGTTTGACGATGCCCCTGGCATCACGGGCGTCACGGCAGCGGCGATCGCCGACGCGGCGTCGCGCGGCGCGCGACTGCGCATGATCGCGGAGTGGCAGAACGGCGGCGACGATGCGTCAAAGGATTCGCTCTCGGTGCGCGTCACCGAGGTGCCTGCGGATTCGCGACTCGGCACCACGG
>RGCW01000009.1 GCA_009919005.1 Candidatus Aquidulcis sp.
CCGATATCTCGTCGCCAGATTTGGAGACACGGATTGCAATCTTGCGCTCGAAAGCGGAGGAGAGCGGTGTCATTGTTGCGAGTGACGTGATCGAGCAGGTAGCGCGGCGCGTGCAAAGCAACGTTCGTGAGCTGGAGGGTGCGCTGACGCGTCTTGTTGCCGTCGGTCGACTCAGTGGCATGCCAGTGACCATGGAGCTCGCCGCGCGTGTGTTGAGCGAGGCGGTCTATCCGAACCCGAAACGCATCCTTGAGCCAGAGCAGGTGGTCGCCACCGTGGCGGAGCACTTCAGCCTGACGGTCGAGCAGCTTCGTGGCCCGAAGCGCGATCGCGAAATCGTCACTCCGCGCCAAATCGCCGCATACCTCTCACGCGAGGAGACCGACGCATCGCTCGTCCGAATCGGGGCGGCGCTGGGCGGCCGCGACCACTCGACGGTCATTCACGCCTGCACCAAGATTGAGCGCGAGATGAGCTACGACGGAGAGCTGCGCCGCGAGGTGGCGCTCCTGCGCGAAACGCTCCTGCGGCTTGGCCAAGGGGTCGCCGCGCGACCGTAACCGGGGCCAACCTCGGCCCGTCTGAGGTGTGGATATCTCGTGGAAAACCCTCTCGGTGTTGTGGTTTTGTGTGTAGGGCGCCACGCTGACGTGGGTCGGGGTGTGGGTAAGTCTCAGCGCTTCTCCGCAGCTCCTCCGCAACAACCGGGGGGTTTGCCTCGCGGGGGCAAGGGTTCTCCACGCTGCGGTGGGGCCTTCCCACGGCGGAGTTGAGCGTGTGGGAGCACGGCTCTCCACGATGCCCACACTACGACTATGGGGGTGACGAGATAAAACAACTAAGACACTATTACCCTAGAGGGGGAATCTATATGTGGAGGAACCGATGAAGTTCTCAGTGATCCAAGACCACTTCGCCCGCGGCCTGGCTACGGTCGGTCACGCGGTCGCCACCCGCAACACCCTGCCGATCCTATCGAACGTGTATCTCGGTACCGAAGATGGGGGGCTCCGCCTTGTCGCCACCAACCTTGATATTGCAATCACCCACTGGGTTCCGGCCAAGGTTGAAGAGAAGGGATCCACCACCATCCCCGCACGGCTCCTCGCCGATGTCGTTAACGGGTTGCCGAACGAAAAGATTGACCTCTCGCTTCTCGCCGACGGGCGCGCACAGATCAAATGTGGGCGCAACGCGTCGCACCTTCGCGCAACACCAGCAGATGACTACCCACCAGTTGGTGCCGCCGGCGAGCGACCGACGGCGCGCATCACCCAGAAGGCGCTAAAGGCCGCGCTAGAGTCAACCGTTTTTGCTGCGGCCGGCGATGAGGCGCGGCCGATCTTAACCGGTGTGCTTACGAAACTCACTGGAGAGAAGGCGACCTTCGCGGCCGCCGACAACTACCGCATCGCTGTAGCGGGCGCACCGCTGGCCGAAGCGGCGCCGGAGACAAGCCTCATCGTTCCCGCGCGCTCGTACGCCGAACTCCTACGGCTCCTCTCTGATGTTGATGATCTTGTTGAGATCACCTTCACCGCCGCGAAGAACCAGCTGCAGTTCAAGCTTGGCGATACCATGCTTGTCAGCCGACTGATCGAAGGGCAGTTTCCAAACTTCCAACAGGTTGTACCAACAACACACACCACGAAGGTCACCCTGGAGCGAGACTCGTTCTTGGCGGCGGTGAGGCTGGCACAGGTGGTTGCAGATGCGTCCGCACACATCGTGCGATTCGCTATTACAACAACCGGCGGCGGAGCCATTGACATCACCGCGGCGGCAGACATTGGCGATCATGCCGCGCACATCGAGGCTGCAGTCGAAGGCGAAAGCACCACGATTGCGTTCAATGCCAAGTATCTCGTCGACGTGCTCTCGCGCGTGGAGGCCGACCAATTCGCACTCGAGCTCACCGGACCAGTCGCACCCGGGTTGCTTCGTCCGCTTGACGGTCGCGACTACCTGCACGTTGTGATGCCGGTGCGCACGCCGTCCTGATCTACGCCGCTCACGCACGGGCGACACGTAAATGATTGACCAGGTTCGGCTGTATCAGGTGCGCAGTTGGGCTGACGGCAACATCTCGCTCGATAGCGGAACACATATCTTCTGGGGCGAAAACGGCGCCGGTAAAACCACAATCCTAGAGGCATGCATCGTTGCTGCAACGGGCCGCTCTCACCGAGCCAGCGCGCTGCGCGAAGTGATCGCGACCGACGAAGAGCGAGCAGCGATCACGGTCGGCGTACACGACGACGGCGCCGACCGAGCCGACCCACTGGCTCGGTCAGAGTTGCGGGTGGAGATCTCGCAACAGGGCCGAGCGCGGCATCTGGTAAACGGCACACCGCGAACTCGCGCAACGATGAGCCAGCGACTGCGCGTCGCAGCCTTTGTTCCTGAGGAGACAGGACTAGTGGTGGGGGCACCGGCGCTTCGGCGAAACTTGCTGGACCGCGTTGCATCGCAGTGGCAGCGTGGTTACGAGAGCTCACTCACCCGTTACGAACGCGCACTGCGCCAGCGAAATCGACTTCTCAAAGATGCGCTCGAGGTCGACGGCGCGGCTCGGCGCGCGATAGCGGGCGAGATGCGCCCGTGGACTGAGATGCTCGTCACCACAGGATCGGAGGTGGTTGCTGGTCGCCTCGCACTCCTAACAGCGCTCGCCCCGCTTCTAGCTTCGGCACATCGCGAGGTCGCGCCGAGCGAGGCGCAGCTTGAAACGAGATACCTCGCACGAGAGGAGTACGGTCCCGACGAAAGCGCCTCCGAGTGCGCGGCTCGACTTGCGCAGTCGTTTGATCAGACGGCGGAGGCGGAGGGGTATCAGGGGTACACGCTTGTTGGCCCCCACCGCGATGACATCGCCTTTTTCGTGGGGGGGAGCGACATCGCCCCGACGGCCTCACGGGGGCAGCAGCGCAGCCTTCTGCTCGCGCTGCTCTTCGCCGAGATCAGCTTGCTCACCGATGAGCGCGGGTACCCACCGGTGCTGCTCCTCGACGATGCGTTCTCCGAACTTGACCCGCATCGCCGAGAACACCTTGTGGCCCGCATCGCCGAGTTGCCACAGAGCATCCTCACCGCGACGAGCCTCAACGACCTCGCGCCAGGTCTCGTCTCACGCGCCACGCCCCGAGAGATACGTCGCGGATCAAACGGCAGCGAGGTGGTGGTGTGAACGCGAAGCGTGTGAGGAAGGGGCGACCCGAGGGGTTGGCGGGCCTGCTTCCCGAAGCGGCAAGGGCGCTGGGGTTTGAAGAGGAGTTACGCTTCGCGCGCACGATGGGCGCATTTCACGACCTTCTGCGTGAGGTTGCCCCCCACCTTGCTCCAACGAGTCGCCTCGTCGCTATTGAACGTGGCCGCCTGGTCGTTGAGGCAACCAACCCTGTCGCTGCACAAGAGCTACATCTTCGCGGCGCAGAATTCAGTCGAGCGTTTAGCGAGCGGCCAAACGGTGAGCGTTCAATTGGCCTGACGGTCCGGGTCTCATCGTCGAGTGCGACCCCTGACTGAGCGTATCCTCAACAGTATGGACCGCGTCGAACAAACGATTCACCCCGCGATTCTTACAGCTGCCGAACCCGCCTACGGTGAGGGTTGGTTGCTGCTTGCCCGAACCCCAGAGGGTCCATCGGAAGAACGACTCCTCGGCGTCCGCGTTGTTCTGATCGTAACGTCAGACAAGAAGAGGGAACAGCTTCAGAAGGCTGCGAACGAGATCCTCAATCGGTTTGATCGTGACGCGTCCGCGAGCCCTGCGGAGCGTGCGCGCCGTGCGATCACGGCGGGACACCAACAATTAGGTGCTGATGCCTCAATTGGACTCGTTGCGCTCTCGAGGGGCGAGGTGCTTGCCGCGCGAACACGTGGTGTGGCGATCGCTGCACGCAGAACAGAGGGAGAGCGCTCAACGACCATCATGCTTCCCGATGACGCACCGGATGCATCGTCGCGAACTCGTGAACGCGGTGGTATCTCGGCCACTCGGATCGCAATGGCCCCTGGGGATCGGGCCGCGCTGGCGATCACCGAGGAGGAGGCGAAGCGCACCGTAGCGTTGCGCACACCGGCGAGCGGCACACTCACCCCACTGACAAACACGGCAGTGCTGCTCGAGCTGCTAACCACAACCCATCACGCGCCGGAGCGTCACGCGCCGGAGCCGGACACGTTGGTTGAGGTGCCGATCGACCCGATCGCAGCTGCGAAGATTGCCGCGCGCAAACGTTGGGAGGAGGGCAACCTTGAGCGCGAGGCCCGCATTGAAGCGGCAAAGCCGGCGGCCCCAAAGGCAGATTCAAATCGACCCCAAGCAACTACGCAGCCCTACCAGCCGATTGATACAGCGGCGCAAGCGGTCATTGATGCTCGGCGACCGAGCGCTCGAAGCGGCGCGGTGGCACGGGCGAGAGGAAAGAGTCAACCACCTCCGGCACGCGACGAACGAACCAGCGAAGCAATTCGATCCGCGCGAGAAGCGGCGCGCGCGGAGGCGCGCCTGCGCGCTGAGCACCGAAGCGCGGCAGAGCCAACAGTGGAGCGCTCGTGGCGGGAGCCTGCCGCAAGATCACGCTCTGGATGGCAGCGCTTCGCGGCGCGAATCGCGGATGCGATTGAGCGGCGCGTGCCGTGGCTTACAGCCAAAGCGGAAGCACCAGCGCTCCTCTTCTCTCGAGAGGGAGGCGAAGAGACAGAGCGTGAGCTCCAACGGGTACGCCGTCGTCGCACTGCTGCCATCTTGCTTGCGGCCGTACTCATCGCTGGCGCCGGAGGCGTAACAGCGTTAGTGATCAACGGACCAACGCCAGAGTTGGATGCGGCAGCACGTGCGCGTGAGGCGTTGCGCAGCGCAGAGATCGGCATCACCGAGGCACTTGACCCGCAGACCAACCTTCTTGTCAACGACCCCGAACGAGTGAAGAGCCTCCTGCTTACCGCCATCACCAACCTCAAACTCGCTGAGGAGGGCGGCAGCCCGCTTGCGCAGGTCGCGCCGTTGCGAGCGCAAGCAACCGAGGTGCTCAACAAGATCTTTCTTGTGAATGCCACCACGCCAATCTCACTTTTTGACTTTGTGGCGGCGGGCGCTTCGGTAGAGATCCAAGCAATCGTTCAAGGTCCGGACGGGCTCCCCTACGTTATTGATGGCGCGACCGGCGCGGTGTATCGCATTGACCCCGAACGCGGGCGGGCAACTGTGGTCTATCAACCAGGCTTCGATCTCTATGGCACCCGAACCGGCCGAGCGCTGCTGCTCACCTCGGCCGGGCCAGACCTTGTGGTGTTTGATGCCTCGTCAAACCTGTGGCGATGGCGACCCTCGGATGGTGCTGGCAAGGGAACGCTCGTCAAACTCCGTGTCCGCGACGGCGAGCTCTGGGGGAGCGACGTGAAGGCAATCGTAGGGTTCGCCGCAGATCCTGGGACGGGCCTCTACCGCCTGTATGTTGCGGATCCATCGGCACGCCAAATCTTGCGATATCAGCCCGCCCCCGATGGAACCGGATACCCAGCAACGCCGACGGCATACCTGATCAATCCGATGTCGCTCGCCACCATGACGAGCCTGGCGATTGACGGCGATGTCTACATGACGATCGACGGTGCGCTACGTCGATACTCGGGTGGGGCTGAAGATGATTGGCGCGCGGCGAACATCGGCGACGATCTCTTGCGCCCTACCTTGACACCGACACTTGTATTGTCAACGGGACCAAGTCGCACTGGGGTGGTGTACGTGTGGGACAGCAGCTCTCACCGAGTGATCGCGTATAGCAAAGCTGCCTCTGGAGCCATGCTCGCGCAGTTCATCATTAGCGATGAAGGCGATCCTGTTGGCGAGATCCTTGGCGGCTACATCCTGCCAGCAGCAGATGGTGGCGCACCTACATTTATTTGGGCAGAAGCGGGACGCGTGCGCAGTACCGTGCTTGGGAAACCTGTCACACAAGAGCCAGATGCGAGTAGTAGGCCGACTCCTGACCCCGTGATCGAGACCCCTAGCGCAACACCGTAGGCGTGCGATCATAGAGGCATGGAGCTTCGAAGGGCGGTCGTTGAAGGGGTGCGCATCCAGATGATCTCTGGAACCCACGTGCTGTTGTTGCGTGACGCGGAGGAGGCGCGCTATCTACCGATTCCCATTGGTCCCAACGAGGCAAGCGCGATTGCTTATCACCTGCAAGGAGTAACACCGGAGCGACCGCTGACGCACGACACGGCACTGCACGTCATCCAAGCGCTTGGAGCAACGTTGCGTGAGGTGCACATCGTGGAGGTGCGTGACGAAACGTTCCGAGCGCGAATGCAGATGGTGGCCCCTAACGGTGAGGTCGCCGAACTGGATGCGCGCCCGAGCGACGCGGTGGCTCTCGCACTACGTGCCGACGCACCAATTCTCATCGCGACCGAACTCCTCGCGACCGAAGGGATCATCCCAGAGGCGGCCGAAGAGGAGCGACTCTCGCTCTTTCGAGATTTCGTCAACTCGCTAGATGGAGAGGACACCCCTCCGCCAACGTCGCGCTAGTCTGCAAGGAGCCGCTCGCCCTCCGCAAGTGCGCGATCTTGGCTGATCCAAATTTGCAACCGTAGTCGCCAAAAGTCACGAATCGCTTGGGTGATCACCGAAAGCCGCGCCCCCGTAGGTGCGCCAGCCGTGCGGGGATAATGGGGCACGCCAACCTCAGCAATCCTCACGCCGGCGATCTGTAGACGAATCAGCAACTCGGCGGAGAAAAACGCACCATTAGAGCGCACGCGGATGCCGCCCAACGCTTCTCGGCGGAAGAGCTTTGCGGCACAGTCCACGTCTCGAACACGCAGCCCAAACCAGACACCATTCGCGATTCGATAGAGCGATGCATATATCGTGCGCAGTAGTGGATCGGCGCGTTTGATTCGGTACCCGATGACGACCGCTGCGCCATCTGATTCGGCCTGAGCAACCAGCCGACCAAGATCGGCGATGCGAAATTGTCGGTCCCCATCGGTGTACGCAAGGTTCGCGTACCGCGCGGCCGCAAACCCAGAGCGCAGCGCCCCACCGTATCCGCGATTCACGGCATGGCGAACGAGGCGAACCACGCCGGGGTGGCGCTGCACGAGGTGTTCCGCGACGACCGCCGTGGCGTCTCGGGACCCATCGTCGACAAGGATGACCTCGTAGGTTGTTGCTAGGCTGGGAAGTGCGGCGAGTGCGTCCGCGACGAGCGCCTCAAGATTCTCCGCCTCGTTGTGGCACGGGAAGAAGAGTGAGAGCTCGTTCAGCGGCACCTTCCCAACCCTCCTTCGCGGCTACACTCGGCAGATGATCTCGCATGCTGCCAGCCGAACCGCCGATTCAATTAGCCTGCGCACCATTGCGCTGATCGCGCTCGTTGGAATCCTCGCGCGAGTGATCATTGCATACGTCGTATTACCACCAGAGGCAGGATTCGCGGCGGACATGAATTCGTTCCGTGCCTGGGCGTCGGAACTTGGCACACGCGGCCCTTGGGGCTTTTACGCCAGGGGGATCTTCGTCGACTATCTGCCTGGATATCTATGGGTGCTTTGGGCACTCAGCTCGTTGGGTGCCCTGTTCACAGGAAGCACTGACCCCGGAGCGCTGATCAAGCTGCCAGCGATCCTTGCTGATGGCCTGTTGGTCTATGCAACGGTGCGGATTGCGACAGACCTTGGCGCAACGCGGCGGGCACAACTCGGCGTTGCCGCGGCCATCGCGTTCGGTCCGATGATCTGGCTCGACTCTGCCGTATGGGGTCAGGTCGATGCGATCGGAACCACTGCGCTCCTCTTGGCGCTCTCAGAGTTGATCCGTGGGGCGACGGTACGAGGAGCAATCCTTGCAGCGATCGCAGCCGTACTGAAGCCGCAGTTCGGCATTTTGATCCCAGTCGTCATCGTCCTTGCCTATGTGCGTGCGCGCAGGCAGCGGGACCCGTGGGCCTTCGTTGTTGCGGGCCTCGCCGGCGCCGCGACCGTCGCGCTAGCCGCCCTGCCGTTTGGCCTCACCCTGCCCGACGTGGTGACAAAGATCGCTGAAGCGGCAGGCGGCTACCCATACCTTTCCGTCAACGCGTGGAACCCATGGGCGTTGATTACCGTCGGCGGCCGCGCGGTTGTCGATGGCAGCGGTTGGGCCTCTGATATTGACCCCCTTCCGTTGATCGGCGTCCCTGGAGTGATCATTGGTAGCCTGGCGATCGCCAGCGCCGTGCTACTGGTGATGCGCTACGTGCGACACGACGTGGCGCGTACAACCGTCACCGCCGTTGCGATCCTGGCGATCGCCTTCTTCGTAGTGCCAACGCGCGTCCACGAGCGATATCTCTTTCCAGCCATTCCGCTCACCCTTGCCCTTGCTGCGGTGTGGCCCGCCTGGCGCTGGATCGCAGTTGCTACGTCAATCGCATTCACTGCAAACAGTTGGGGGGTACTAACGATCCCCTACTTTCAAAACCCAGGGCTCCCCAACCTAGGATTCATTACCGACGCACTCCACACACCGCTGGCGATCTCGGCAACAGCGATCATCATCAGCATCACGCTTGGTGTAGCGGTCTGGCTAGCGTGGCGCGCCGGGGGATCGCCGCAAGCACCGCGATCATCGATCACGCGGCGGAGAGCCGGTGCCACTCAATCACAACGACTGCCTCTTCCGCAACCTGAGCCGCGCCGCACACTCTCTCGCATTGATGTGTGGATGATCGCCCTCGTCGCGTTCAGCGCACTTTCGCTGAGAGGATGGCGCGTCGGCGAGCCGACACACTTTCAGTTTGATGAGGTCTATCACGTGCGAACGGCAACCGAGTTTCTCCAAGAGTGGAAGTACGGTGAGCCGCACGCGATCTACGAATACACACATCCACATCTTGCGAAGTACCTCATCGCCCTCGGGCTCGACACGATTGGCGCGCCGCGTATCAATGCCGAGAGCGTCTACTCAACAACGATTGGGGCGATCGCGTCTCGCCCAGCAGACTCGTTGAGCGATGGGAGGATGTGGATCGCCGGCCCTGAACAAATCGCCATCGTTGACTCGACGACGCGCGCATTGGTCGGCTCCCTGCCAGTGCGCGGCGTTCAACACCTCGTCGCGTCGCAGGATGGGCAACTCTGGGGCGCCACGAGCGATGGCACGCTCTTCGTCGACGATCGTTCAGGGGCAGATGGCGGCCTGAGCAACTTACGTACATGGTCGGTTCCGGGCGGTGCCATCGTCGGGATTGCACCGCTCGCAGACGGACGCGTTGCGGTCGCACAACGCGACCGCATATTGATCCTGAACAATGGGGCAATTGAGCAGACCGCGCCGATCGTGAGTGCAACTGCGATCGTGGCCCTCTCGGTAGACGGCGAGGAGCGCATTTTCGCGACGAGTCGCGATGGCATTACTAGCTACGCCACCGCCGACGTATCAGATAGGCGCAACTCGTCGATTGAGGGTGGTGCGCTGTCGCTGGCCGTGATCACCTGGTTTGATGCACCGCGCATGTATGTTGGTGGGCGCGACGGTTTACGGGTCTACACGGTGACGGCGGAGAGCACCACCCTGCTTGCACAAGTGAAGATCCCAGGGGCCACGTCTGTGCTCCCGAACGATGCAAGTCGCATCGTGCACGTGGTAGCACCAGGCCCCGACGGCCGCGGGGCCTCAGTGTGGAGCGTGGAACCAAATGGCAATGCACGTTTTGCTGATGTGGCGGTGAACGCTGACGTGTTGAAACTCGGCTCAAGCGCAGCTGCGCTTGATGCCTCCGCGAACCGCCCCGATGGCGGGAACGGAGAGCTGCTCCTCGCGACACCATCGGGGGCGATGACGCAGGTGGGCGTTGGCAATCTTGCGGCCGGCTGGCGCTGGCCCGGAGTGCTCGCCGGCGCGCTTGCGGCGGCTCTCTTGGTGCTCCTGGCGCGCCTGCTGACGGAGCGACGAGATGTCGCCGCTCTGGCTGGAATCCTGGCGCTGCTCGACGGAGCAGGCTTCGTCCAGAGCCGCATCGGTATGAACGACGTGTTCCTGCTCGCCCTCCTCCTCGGTGGTGCCGTCGCCTTCGTGGCGTGGCTGCAAGGTCGAGCCCGAGGACCCCTCGCTGGGGGGCTACTTCTCACCCTTGCGGGCCTACTTCTTGGGGGAGCTCTCGCGAGCAAGTGGGTGGCCCTCTATGGGATGTTTGGGCTTGGCATCATCTGGTTGGCGCGCACCGCACCAGGGAGGCTGTTGGTAGCCGGCGGCCTTGCACTCCTCGGTGCCATCCTGTTGCCACCAGCACTCGCTGCCGCCGATGGATCATCACAGCTCCCAAACCTGCCGTTCGGTGTCGTGATGCTAGTAGTGCTCGCGGCGACCGGCGCCGCGATCTACCGCGCGGGCGGGATATCGCCGCGCGAGGCGCACCCACGGTCGCTCCTCGGGCTCTTGGCGCTGCCTGGTGAGGCAACGCTCATCTTCTTCACGCTCGCCGTGCTGCCCCTCGGCGTCTACATCGCGAGCTATCTCCCGTGGGCAGCACTTGGGAATCAGATCGTTGCAGGATGGCCAACTGGCAACTCTGGACAAACGCTCGTTGACCTTACGGCGTCAATGTATCGCTACCACGACACACTTCGCGTCGCCCACGCCGCAAGTTCGCCGTGGTGGGCGTGGCCATTTGACCTAAAGCCCGTCTGGTTTTTCCAACAGAGTTTTACCGCGGGTGGTAGTTCGTGGAGCGGAGCCGTGTACGACGGCGGCAATGTGCTCTCACGAATTCTCAGCCTTGGTGGCGCCGTCTGGCTCGGCTTCGAAGCATGGCGCCGAAGAAGTTGGGGCCTGGCCGCAGTCTTAATCTTGGGACTTTCGCTCTGGTTGCCGTGGGCGCGGATTGATCGCGCAGCATTCCAATATCACTACTATCCCACCTCACAAATCGCGCTCATCGGACTTGCACTACTACTGGCAGATCTTCGCGCCGGCTCTGCGCGCGCAGCGCACATCGTTCGTATTGGAGGCGCATGTGCCGTAATTGCTGCGCCCGTGCTCTGGATGGCGACGGGGGCGCTCTGCGCACTAGCTGGCGTGTCACTCGTCAATGCGGAGAGTCAGGTGTGCCGTTCTGGAGGATTCGGTACCCCAGGACCACTTATCGGCGCGATCGCACTCGTTCCAGCCACAGTGGCAGCGTGGTCGATTCTTGGCGCGACGAACATGAGGCGCATGTTCGGTGCAACTCTGGGGAGCATCGCTGCGGTAGCGCTCGTCTGGTATCCAAACTGGTCGGCGCTACCGCTACCAACGGGTCTCCACAACTGGTACCAGGGTGTCATTCCAACATGGACATGGCCATTTCAGTTTGGCGTGACGCTCGAGCGCCCCGCTGAAACCTCGCTATTTGGAGGCGGAACCCTTGTCGCGGGGGCGCTACTGGTGTTCGCCGCCGTCGCTGGCGCCTATGGAGCGTATCGATTCGCCGACGCTCGTAGGGGTAAGTTCAATGAGGATCGCGCGTAACGGAAGCTCCTGCGCTGCAACACTATAGGGCGTAAGTCGTTCAAGGTGAATCGATTCACCGGCGGCAAGTTGTTCCTGTGACTCCCCAGTGATAACCCAGCCACCCCCCTCAATAACGATCAGGACGACATCACCAGCGCTGCGTAGTGGACCATACGTTCCTTGTGGATTGACGGTGAACTCAGTGATTTGAGCGGCCTCATTGGAGAATATGGCGCTACTTAGCACTCCGTGCGAACCTGCGGCATGGTCAGGACGTCGATAGCCAGGACCGAATCGACGAACGCCCATCATGTGGTCCGGTGCGCAAGACTGCGCACCACGGCGTTACCCGCGACGCTTAGCGGGGCGGATGGTCGCCTCAACCCCATCCGCTACCTGACGGCGCGTGCGCAGGAGTGCGGCATGTTCCGCTTCGGCGGCGAGGAGTGGAGGGAATCGCTTCGTGACGGTATCGCGGAGTGCGAGTAGGCCAATGAGGGTGGTGAATATCGGGAAGAGGCCGTACCACTGGAATGCGGCGTAGACAAGGTTCATACCAAAGGTGGCAAGGCTGATCCATAGGATGTACTCCCACTCATCGCCAACAACCCCACGCCCCCGCTCGCCGCGGGTGGCATACGAGTAGACCACGATCGTGGCGAGGAAGAGCACGAGGTTCGCGATCCAGAAGGGTGTGTAAAACGTCCCTAGATCTGCATTCAAGACGGTGAAGAGGTACTCCCATGGCCAACGAAACATCTTCCCCTCACTTGTTCAGAATTGGCTTACGAGCTCGCCCTAACGCGGGCCTGTTTCAGCGAGTATGCCACCATCAGGAGGATGCGCGTCCTACTCCTACTCCACGACGAGAGCCCCTCCCTGGCAGGGCTGACGCCCACCCTGGCCACGCTCGCGGCACGTGGCGCGGTGATCGAAGCGGGCTCCGCCGCCGCATATCTTCGGGCCGAACAGATTCCGGTGACCGAACATGCCGACGCCGCGCAGCTCGATCTAGCGGCGACGAGCCTCAGCACCGAGGACGTGTTGATCGCCCCCGCCGACGCAACCGTCCACCCAGGCACCATCGTTGCGATCACACGCGCGCTGATGGCTGCCGAGCGGGGACCACTCATCGTGGTTGATACCTCAGCGATCGGCGACCTTCTCGGTGTGATCGTTGGTGGGGAGAAGGTCGCCAACTATCGCGAAGAACTTCGGCGCTCTGCTGCCCTCGCGCTCGCCACACACATCGCACCACTCGTTCGCGACGGCGAATCGGCTATCTCAGCCCGGGAGGTCATCGTTCTAGAACGCATTCGCACCTTTGGTCACGGAGAGAACCAACATCAATCTGCTGCGGCATATCGCAGAACGGAGGCGAGTGACGTTGGAATTCTCGGAGCACGCGTGCTCCAGGGCCACGAACCAAGTCTGAATGACCTGTTGGATCTTGATGCTGGCGCGCGGCTCGTTGCCGACCTGCCAACACCGAGCGTCGCGCTAATGCGTCACACCGATCCGATTGGTGTCGCCACCGCAGAGACAGCGCTTGGTGCGCTGACGCGAGCGATAGAGACCGACCCCTCAGCGAGCTCTGGATCAACCATTGCCCTCAATGTGCCGATTGATCGCGCGGTCGCAGCTGTGGTCGCGGCGGGAACCTATGAATCGCTTCTGGCCCCAAGCGTTGAAAGCGACGGCGCCATTGAGATCTTGCGCAGCCGACCCGACCTCACCGTGATTGTGGATGCCACACCACGCTCCGCGACACTTGACATGATTGGTGTGAGCGGCGCGGTATTGATACAAACGGCTGACACTGGAACCATTGACCGATCGCAACTTCGCGTAGTGACCGAGCGTCGGCCAACCCTTGATGAGCTGACAGACCTGCTTTTCTCATGGCGCGTTGTTCGTCACATTCGCTCCAATGCAATCGTGGTTGCCCGGAGCGCAGCAACCCTTGGTATTGGAGCTGCGCAGGTCAATCGACGGATCGCAGTGGAGATTGCTTTGAATCAGGCGGGCGAACGGGCGCGCGGCGCCGTCCTCGCGAGCGACGCGTACTTCCCCTTCGCAGAGGGCATTGCCGCCGCCGCTGCGGCAGGCATCACCGCGATCGTTCAGCCGGGCGGATCGCGCCGCGACGCGGCGGCGATTGAAATCGCTGACCGACACAACATCGCGATGGTCTTCACTGGTCGACGACACTACCGTCGCTAATACGTTAGACCCAGCGCAGCGCACCTACGTCCCAGGCGCCAACACAAATCGCCGCATCATCTCCTTCAATTCTCCGCTGCCTATCGCGAAGTTCGCGAGCCGTCCCTGCCCATCCAGGCGCCTGAAGATTCGGTGAGATATCAGCTAACGGCGCCAATACAAAGAGTCGTTCCGTTGCTGAAGGGTGTGGCACAACAAGCGGCCGTTCGGCGTCTGGGCCATCAGGTTCAGTTCCAAGCGGACGTGGATGAACGACGGCGACGTCTTCCATCGCGATGATATCGATGTCAAGCCGCCGAGGGCCAAAGCGCACCGAAGGAACTCGACCAAATACGCGTTCAAGCTCTTTCACTCGCGCGAGCACCTCAAGTGCGGCCGCCGCAGGTTCAGGTGGGAGCGTCGCATGCAACGCAACTGCTGCATTGAAGAACTCTGGTTGCTCAAGTAGCCCGACTGGCCTGGTGCGGTAGAGCGGAGAAACCTGCATCACCGCCCAGCCGGGAATCTGCCCGATCGCCACGACAGCTTCAGTAAGCGTCGCTACGGGATCGTCAAGGTTCGCCCCAATACCTAGGTGTACGACGAGGCTCCGCATGCCAATGACGGTAGCGCCGCGTAGGATCTACTGCATGAACGAGATTGAGCGCCGTATTCGTGATGAACTACAGCGCGTAGGTTCCATGAGCTTTGCGCGCTTCATGGAGCGAGCCCTCCTTGAGCCAGAGCTTGGCTATTACGTCACGTCGACCCGCCGCGCTGGTCGAGGCGGTGACTTCATGACCGCGCCAGAGCTCCACCCAATCCTTGGCGCCGCGATCGCCCGACTCGCCGCAGCCACCTGGGATCGCCTTGGGCGACCAGCACCCTTTCGGTGGTGCGAGTACGGCGCTGGGGAGGGGACCCTCCTTCTTGCAGCGCTCGAACGCCTGGTTCGGGACCAGCACCCCCTGGTCGCGGCGCTGCAACTTCAGGTTGATGAGGCCAACCCATATCGGCAGGCGGACCTCAGGTCGGCGCTCTCTGCACTGCCAAACGGCGGGCCGCCGCTGGTAGATAAGGGCGCCCCGCCCACCTCAGGGATCATCGTGGCCAATGAGTTTGCCGATGCGCTCCCATTCCATATCGTGGTCGGACGGGCGGCGGAGAGGCTGGGCTTCGCTGAACGCCGAGTCGCCGTTGATGCTGTAACACAGGCCCTTTCGTGGGTAGAGGGTCCCCTTGATAGCGAGATTGCCCAGGAGGTGACCTCGCTGATGGCAGGCTGGCCGCCACTGGTTGAGGGGCAGTTGGCCGAGGTATCTCCCGCAACCGCCGGCTGGGCCCGCGGCTTGAGGGGTCAGATCACGGAGGGGGTCGTTCTGGTTCTGGACTACGGTCGCGAGGGGGTCGCCCTGCGTGACCCCACGAGCCGTATGGCCGGGACCGCCCTCTCCTACCAGGGGCACCGAGCCAACCCTGAGCTCCTCGGCGAGCCAGGGAGCCGCGACCTAACCGCCCACGTTGACTTCACGCTGCTGCGCGCCGCTGCGGTCGCGGGCGGACTACGCCACCTCACCAGCACCACGCAGGCAAAGTTCCTTGCGACGGCGGGGGTCGATGACGAGATCGCCCGAACCCGTAGTGGTCCGGCGGCCACGCTCGAGGCGGCCGTCGCCCTGCGCTCTGCACTCGCTCAACTCATGGACCCACGTCGCATGGGCGGTTTCGCAGTAGAGATCTTTGTGGCAGGGGATTCGCATGCGGCAACCGCCCTCATGGACCCCGCCTTACCGCTCCCTGGAACGGCGGCTCCGAATCGCCCCCTCGTCTAGAATCCGAGCGTAACCACCCGAGCCCCCGCGACGGGGTTCGTGCTGGGGCGATCGACCGAACGGGGGAGATTCATGACAGGGCTCTGGTACGTCCTCGGCTTCGCAGGTGCAGGCGTCTCCTTCGTCTTCCTCACCATCGGCGTTGCCTGGTTGATCTCCCACCGCACGCGCGGAAGCCGCGGTAAGCAGGTCCCCTATGAGTCGGGTATCGATACCTATGGCGACACGCACGGGCGCTTCGGGCTCTCCTTCTACCTGTACGCACTCCTCTTCGTCGCTTTTGACGTTGAGATCGTCTTCATTTACATCTGGGCACTCAACTTCAAGCTGCTCCTGATGGACGGGCTGATCTCCATGGCGATCTTCATCGGCGTGCTGCTCGTTGGCCTCGCCTACGCCTGGCGTAAGGGGGTCCTCTCATGGCGATAACACGCGACCCACAGTTCAGCAATCTTCCTGAGGTACAACCCGACGGCAGCATTCAGTCGCCGACGACGGTCAGCAACACCCTGTGGAGTACCGATGATCCACGCGCCTACGGCGGCCTTCCACTCGAGGCCCATCCAAACCTTGAGCTCGCACGCTACGACGCGACGGGCGACGGGCGCGTGGACGATGCGCGCTGGAGCGGCGCACTTGCGGCGATTCCAACCAAGGCCGATGTCGTCCTAGATCTGATTCGTGCAAACAGTTTGTGGCCACTTCTCTCAGGCTTGGCCTGCTGCGCCATTGAGATGATGTCGACGGCAACGCCGAAGAACGACATTGATCGCTGGGGCATGTTCCCGTTCCGCGCAAGCCCACGTCAGGCCGACGTACTGATCGTTGCTGGAACCCTTACGACCAAGATGGCCGAACCATTGATTCGTTTATGGGAGCAGATGCCCGAACCCAAGTGGGTCGTTGCAATGGGCGACTGCACCTGCTCGGGCGGTCGATACAAACGCAGCTACTCCGTCGTTCAAGGTATTGATCGCGTGATGCCCGTCGATGTGTACATCCCAGGTTGCCCACCGCGGCCCGAAGGCTTGATCTACGGAATGATGAAGTTGCAGCAGTTGGTGAAAGATCGACGCGGCCACTGGCCAGAGCGCGCGATCGGACCAACAGTCCCGAAGGGGATCTAAATGGATCGCAGGCTCGCCCTCCTACTCGCCGAAACGTTTGGGGAGCGCCTGCTCACACCGGTACGACAGCGGTACGACGAAACCGAGATCCGCATCGCGCTCGCCGATGCCACCGATGTGTTGCGCGTTGTGCACGATGATCCTGCGCTGCGATTCAGCATGCTGATTGATCTCTGCGGAGTAGACACCGGCGAGGAGATGCATGTTGTCTATCACCTCTCCTCTTCACTGAGCGGCGACTGGTTGCGCATCATCGTTGCTGGTCTTGATCGAACGGCACCACGGATCGCATCCGCAACATTCCTGTGGCCAGGCGCAGAGTGGATGGAGCGCGAAACCTACGACATGTTCGGCATCATCTTTGAGGGGAATCGTGACCTCCGTCGCATCTATATGCCCGATGACTACCGAAGCTTCCCACTGCGCAAGGACTTCTATCTTGCCGACGACGCGTCTCGCTCGCCCGCTGCGGGAGTTCGCAACATGGAGCGGGTGGGAACCCCTGCTGATGCAACGGCGGCGACGCTGTTGCGCAAGAGCCCAGGGGCGTAGCGATGGCAGGACAGATGCGCCCATCGCTCGACGATCCACGTGTTGCGATTCCGGCGGACTCCTCATGGTACGAGCCGGCACCGACGCCGAAAACTGAGCGACAGGCGGAGTTCCTCACGCTGCGCGAAGGCGAGATGTTCGTCAACATGGGACCACAGCACCCATCAACGCACGGCGTGCTGCGGGTCATCATCAAGGTCAACGGCGAGAAGGTGGTCGACCTTGACCCAGTGCTCGGCTATCTACACCGCGGCGTAGAGAAGCTGTGCGAGAACGCCGACTACCACCAGGCGATCTGCTACACCGATCCGCTGGAGTATGTGAGCTCGCTCTTCTGCGAGGCAGCCCCCGTCGCTGCCTTTGAAAAGTTGATGGACGTGGATGTGCCGCGCCGCGCGCAGTACATCCGTGTCTTAACGATGGAGCTCAACCGCATCGCCAGCCACACCCTATTTCAGGGCTGGATGGCCCTCGATCTTGGTGGCATCACGCCGATCCTTTGGTCGTTTATCGAACGCGACGAGATCGTCGACATGCTCGCCGCCCTCACCGGCCAGAAGCTGCTCTACAACTACTACCGAATCGGCGGGGTCAACGGTGACTTGAACCACGAGTTCATGAGCCGCCTCGGCACCTGGATGAGCCGCGCCGCCGCACAGATTGACTCCAACCTCGCCCTGATCAATGAGAACGAGATCTTCGTGCGCCGCACCCGGGGCCTCGGCGTTTTAGATGCCAAGACGGCCCTCAAGATGGGCGTCACCGGTCCGAATCTGCGGGCAAGCGGCGTGCCGTTTGACCTGCGCCGCGATCGTCCATATCTCGTTTACCCAGAGCTTGAGTTTGATGTGCCAACACGCGACGAGGGCGACTCGCTGGCGCGCTACCTCGTCCGCATGGATGAGATCAAGCAGTCGATCCGCATCATCGACCAGGTGTTGCACGAGATGCCCGACGGTCCTGTGATGGCAAAGTTGCCACGACTGCTGCGCCCACGACCTGGTCGCGCCTTCGGCGCCGTCGAGGGACCACGCGGTGTCTACGGCACCTACGCCATCAGCGACGGCAGTGATCAGCCGTTCCGCATGCGCATTCACGACCCATCATTTGTGCACTTACAGTTGGTTGGTCCACTCACAAAGGGGAACCTGATCGCCGACACCATGGCCGTGATGGCAAGCCTTGACCCAGTCATGGGCGGAGTCGACAAGTGAGCGGCGCATCGATGGTCTGGAACCGACTCACGCCAGCGGGTCGCGCACTCGCCGTGCTGCTCCCAATCCTCGCGATCGGCGGCGCAGCGACCACACTTCTTCTGGCCACATTTGGCGGAGTCATCGTCGCTACGATTGGCGCGAACCTGCCGATCGTGCGCTTCTTGGCCGCGTCGGTCATCACCTTTTTGATCTCGGTGCCAGTGGCCTTCCTATTGATCTATATGGAGATGAAGATCATCGCCCTCATGAACCTGCGTATCGGACCAGATCGAATTGGTCCGGCTGGCGCAGTGATGAGCGTGGTCCATGGCCTGAAAGTGCTGATGAAGGAGGATTACACACCGCCGAGCGTCGACGTCCCTGTCTTTACCTTGGCGCCGGTCGTGGTCTATCTCGCCAGCTTTATGACTCTTCTCGTGATCCCGTTTGCGCCCGAGCTGACCAGCATGGGCTTTGAGCTTGGCCTCCTCTACTTCTTCGCAATTGGCGGACTCGGTGTCGTTGGCCTGATGATGGCGGGCTGGTCATCATTCAATAAGTATTCGCTACTCGGTGGCATTCGCGCCGCGGCGCAAGCGATCAGTTACGAGATCCCTCTCACCCTCTCGGTGGTTGGCATCGTTATCCTTACTGGCACGCTTTCGCTGCCAAAGATCGTTGCGGCACAAGACGGTTCGTTCCTTGACTGGTTCATCTTCCGCCAACCACTCGCGGCGATCATCTTCTTCATCGCCATTACCGCTGAGGCAAATCGCACGCCGTTTGATAACACCGAGGCTGACCAAGAGATCGTCGCGGGATTCGCGACGGAGTACTCCGGTATGCGCTTCGGCTTCTTCTTCTTTGCGGAGTATGTGAACGTCTTCATCGTGTCGGCACTCTTCAGCGCCGTCTTCCTTGGCGGATCAAATCCGCCAATCCACATTGACCTTCACCCGCAAATTCTGGTTGATCTGGGCGCCCTCGGTATTGGGCTACCGCTCATCGCTGGACTAGCGCCAGTCGTGGGCACTCTGCTGTTTGCAGCGCCGCTCTGGTTTGCAAGCACACGCATTAAAGGGTGGCAGGCGCTCGTCGGCGGATTCCTGATCTTCGGCGGCCTCTCAACCGCCGCAGTTGGCATCTGGGCGTTTGTCATGCTGCCACCCGTCGCGAGCCTTATCTGGTTCCTGATCAAGACGTTCACGCTGGTCTTCACCTTTGTGTGGATGCGTGGAACGCTGCCACGGGCGCGCATCGATCAGCTGATGGGCTTTGCATGGAAATGGCTGCTCCCTGCGTCACTTTTGAATATCTTTGCCACGGCCGCCGCCGTGTTGGTTGCGGGGAGGTAGGCATGCCACGAATTCCTGGCGCCGGACTGCTCTCGGGAATGCGACTGACACTCACACGATTCTTCCAGCCGAAGCGCACCGTCATGTACCCAGAGGCGAAGCCAGATATTGCGCCGCGGAACCGCGGACGACTCGAGCTCGTCACCGATGAACACGGCACACTGAAGTGCGAGACCTGCTTCCAGTGTGCGCAGGCCTGCCCAATTGAGTGCATCGATATGGGCGGCACCGACACGAAGGGTCGCTTCGCCGTTCACTGGGGACCCGCCGAACAGTACGCCGAGCGGCGCGAAGAGTCGGCGATGCGCCGTTCAGGTCGCACGGTCCCCGATGCCGCGGCGGCCACCGGAGCGCGCGTCAACACTGCGAAGGTGGACGAGATCCTCGAGGCGCACGATTACGATCCGCACCACATGCTGGCGATCTTGGAGGCGATTCAGGCCACGTATGGCCACCTTCCAGTTGATGCCCTGAAGCGAGTGAGCCGCGCGACGGGGGCCTGGTATGCCATGGTCTACGGCACCGCCACCTTCTACAAGCACCTCGCCTTCGAGCCAGGGGTGACCCGCTCCATCGCGGTCTGCCGATGCGCCAACTGCCTCGTCGCAGGGGCCGGTTCGGTGATGGGCACCCTCAGTTATGAGTTCGGTACGGAGTTCGGTCGCGCCATCCCCTGGAGCAACCTGCGCCTGGAGTCGCTGCCGAGCCACCTCCCCGACGCACCGTCGCCACTCGTGGTGATCGATGGCGAGCCCCAGCGTGATCTGAATGCAAAGAACGCCGCGAGCTGGGCCGCCGCCCTTGCCGGCAGGTACGCCGCATGAAGCGACTCACCGCTCCGAAAGGTTGGAGCCAGCTCCTCTTTGCCCCATCGCCCGAACCCTGGGCGGCCCTTCGCGCCGCCGCCGCAGCGGGCCCTGCGGCTACGACAGCAACACTCATCGACGCCGGACTTCGTGGTCGAGGCGGAGGCGGCTTCCTCACAGGAGCGAAGTGGCAGTCAACCGCCGCGCAACCGTCCGACCAGCGCTACGCCGTAGCAAACGGCTACGAATCCGATCCAGCAGTCTTCACAAACCGACTCTTGATGGAGGAGAACCCTCAGGGGGTCGTTGAAGGGCTTGCCATCGCTGCCCTGACCGTCGGTGCCCGCGAGGCGTTCATCGCGGTGCGCGCCGACTACACCGAAGCGATCACGCGGCTCGAGCGCGTGATTGCCACCGCGCAAGCGGAGCGCATCCTTGGCACCTCGTTGCTCGGCACCGGTCGCGAGTTGATCATCACGGTACGACCACTGCAGGGGTCGAGCATGATCGGCGAGGAGACGGTGCTGCTGAAAGCGCTCGCCGGTAAGCGTGGTCAACCCGAGCAGACGCCGCCCTATCCGTCGGAGATCGGATATCTCGGCAAGCCGACTGCCGTTAACAACGTCGCCACCCTTGCCGCGGTGCCGTGGATTTTGAATAACGGTGCGGTGGCGTATTCGCAGATTGGCGACAGCAACCAACCGGGAACAGCACTCGTACAGATCAGTGGCTCGGTTGCACATCCAGGGGTGCTTGAAGTGCCAACTGGCACGCCACTCAACGAGATCGTCGCGGCTGCAGGCGGGTCAGCGGCCGGCGCAACCATTAAGGCGCTTCTGGTTGGTGGACCGACCGGCGGATTCATCCCAGCGAACCTCTTCGGTGGTACCCCGTACAGCGGCGCAGGCCTGAAGAGCGTCGGTGCACATATCGGATCTGGCGCCATGCTTGCGCTCGATCAATCTGTGGCAATCCCAGAACTCGCCACGATGCTGACGCGCTGGTGTGCCGACGAGGCCTGCGGCAAGACGATTCCATGCCGAATCGGCACACGTCGACTTGCCGAGATCGGGCAGAGATTTGTCGATGGACTTGCATCGCCCGCCGATGCCGATCGACTGCAAAAGTTAGCCGCCGACGTCAGCGACGGCGCCCTCTGCGCACACGAGGCGCTTGCGCCAAGCCCGCTCCTCACAGGGGTGCGATACTTTGCCTCTGAGTTTGGACCTGCCGTTGCCGCACCGTCGGCAACACCAACAAGCGGACGGAGCTGATCATGGCCGACCTGATTGATCGACCGGCAAGCGCAGTGACACCAGTCTCACGCGCGATCACTCCAGCCCCATCGGCGGAGGTCGCCCTAGACAAGTTGCTGACCACACGCAGCCCGCAGCGGCCGCAGCGCACACCAACCTTCTACGTCGAGATCGACGGACAGAAGCTCGAGGCGTTTGAGGGTCAAACGATTCTTGAGGTGTGCCGCGCGAACGGCATTGAGGTGCCCACACTCTGCTACGACCCAAAGCTTCCAGGGTTTGGCGCTTGCCGAATGTGTGTTGTTGACGTTGAGGGATGCGATCAGCCAACGATCAGCTGTTCAGCGAAGGCGGAGCCGTCACAGGTAGTTGCAACCCAAACAGATCGTCTGCGTGAGATCCGACGAACCAATCTTGAGTTGATCTTCAGCGATCACAACGCATACTGCCTGCCGCCATGTCAGAACAAGTGCCCGAGCCACATTGACATTCCTGGATTCTTGAAGGCGAACGCCGAGTCACAGTTCCGCGAGTCGGCACGCATCTTCAAGCGCACCATTCCATTCCCGAGCATCCTTGGTCGTGTCTGCCCGGCACCGTGCGAAGACCACTGCCGTCGCGACGAGGTTGATGAGGCGATCGCGATTCGCGATAGCCACCGTTATGCCGGCGACCAAGTGTTGAAGGCGATGTGGGATGAAGACCTTGATCCACCTGTGCCATTTGAGTTGCAGCCAAAGAGCGGCAAGCGTGTTGCCGTCATCGGCTCTGGCCCAGCGGGCGCATCGGCGGCCTACTACCTACTCGTCGCCGGCCACGACGTCACCATCTTTGAGAAAGATCCAGAGCCGGGTGGCATGTTGCGCTACGGCATTCCGCAATACCGACTGCCAAAGATTGAAGTGCTCGACGGTGAGTACCAGTCCATCACGCGACTCGGTGGGCGCTTTGAGTGCGGCAAGATGCTCGGCCGCGACTTCACTGTCGCCGACCTCAAGGCGCAGGGGTACGACGGCGTCGTTGTAGCGATCGGTTGCTACGACACGAACGACCTCGGCATTCCCGGCGAAGATGCCGACGGCGTCATCGACGGCCTCGACTACCTACACACGGCCGCGCTCGGCCTCACCTATCCAGACCACGCGGGAAGCCGTGTCGTAGTGGTGGGCGGCGGCTACACCTCAATGGACTGCGCCCGAACGAGCGTGCGGCAGGGGGCCAAGGAGGTCACGCTGGTCTACCGCCGCGACATGAAGGACATGCCCGCCGCCGACGAGGTGCACGAGATGATCGAGGAGGGGGCGCGCGCCATCTTCCAGGCCGGCCCAACTCGTGTCGTCACCGATGCGAACAACAAGGTGATCGGCCTCGAGTTCATCCGCATGCAGCTTGGCGCTCCCGACGCGTCGGGTCGACGCCGCCCAGAGCCAGCACCCGGCACAGAATTCATCATCGAGTGCGATCGCATTCTGAAGGCGATCGGCCAGGGTCCCGATATGACCTGGGCGAGCGTTGGAGCAGATGGCGTTGCGACGACCAAAAACGGCCGACTCAAAGCTGACGCTGTCACCTTCCAGACCGGCCGTGATGGGGTCTTTGGCTGCGGCGACCTGCGCAACGGCGCAACAACCGTTGTCGCTTCGATTGCCGATGGCCGCCGCTGTGCCTACGCCGTCGATGCGTACCTTCAGGGGCTTGACCTTTCGGAGATTCGAAACCGACAGACACTCGCTGAGCCACAACCGGAGTTCTTGAGCATCGTGCCGTTCACCGCTGAGGTGAAGGAGCCACGCCTGCGACTCAAGGCACTCCCAGCCGAAGAGCGCAAGAACGACTACATCCAATACGAGATCCCGTACAGCAAGCCCGAGGTAATGGCGGAGAGCACGCGCTGCCTGCAGTGCACCTGCGAAGCAATTGGCTTCTGCGACCTACGACGCCTCGGCATCGAGTACGGCACCACACTCAAGACGCTCGAGAAGGACCACCACGGTGGCGCCGGGTTTCGCTCCATTACGGAGAACCGATGGACCGGTGCGAACCACGACTACCTGCGCGACGACTCACACGCATTCATTCTGCGTGAGCCATCACGCTGCATTGACTGTGGTCGCTGCGCCAATGTGTGTGCCGAAGTTGTTGGTGCCGCCTGCTACGACTTCATGCGCACCGGTTTTGATACGCTCGTCACGACGCCGCTTGACATGAGCCTCAACGAATCGCCCTGTGTTTCGTGCGGTCGTTGTGCGGAGACCTGCCCGACTGGCGCGCTTATGCCGAAGCCGCGCATCCTCACGAAATACGAGGTTGACGAGTCACGCTGCATCCTGTGCGGCATCTGCGTTGATGCCTGCCCGTATGACGCGCTGCGCAGCGGCTTTGATTTTGAGCTCGCACATACGGATCGTAGTGAGCCGATGATTGACCTCATCGCTCTTTCAAAATTGGAGCGAACCTCCGAGGCCACCTTTATTCGCGGCGAAGCGAATTGGGAGAACACGGTCGCAGGTCGGCGTTACGACCCGGCACGACAGCTCCCGGTGTTGCCACAGAGCCTTCGGAAATAGTTCGTGCCACTTCCAGACGTCCTTCCGTTTATCGGGATCGGATGGTCTGACGTACTCTTCCTGCTCTTGAGTGGCACAGTTGTCGCTGCTGCATTTGGTGTCGTGTTCGGTCGAGACATCATCAAGAGTGGTCTCTTCTTGATCCTTGCCCTCGGCGGGCTCGCTGGCATTTATGTGATGCTCGGTGCTGCCATCGTCGCAGGCGCGCAGGTGCTCGTCTACATTGGAGCGATCAGCGTATTGATCCTCTTTGCGATCATGTTGACGCAGTCAAAGGTTGCGCCAACATCACTTGCCTTCCAAACCCAGGTCGCTCCAGCGGCAGTCGCAGCCGTGCTTCTCGCAGTGCTCTTCGGCCTTGCCTTCGGGAGCACCAATTGGGGGTCGGTGGTGTTTTCCGATACACCTTCGGCGATCGGCACGTCGCCGGTTGCAGCTGCGCTGTTTGGACCATATCTGCTGGCCTTTGAAATCGCGAGCGTATTGATCCTCGCTGCCGTGATCGGTGGCGTATATCTCGCAATGGAACCGAGGGCCAACGAGGGCAACGAGGAGGGCGAGTGAGTCAGATCGCGGGGCACATTGAGCCGTATCTGGTGCTGTCGGGAGTGCTCTTCGCTATCGGCTCGTTCGGGTTCTTGGCGCGGCGCAATGCGATCAGCATGCTGATGAGCATTGAGTTGATGCTGAACGCGGTGAACCTGGCGGCACTTGCGCTCGGCGCATTCGTCCCATCGCTCGCGGGCCAAGGCGCAGCCTTTGCACTGTTGATCATCGCCGTCGCCGCCGCCGAGGCTACGGTCGGTTTGGCGATCGTGATCGCGATCTTCCGTAACCGCAAGACTCCGTTGGTCGATGAGTACGACACGATGAGGCAGTAGCGAATGATCACCGCCGAGACGATGACTGAAATCGGATCCCTACCGAGCTACGCCCCGCTGATGCTCCTCCTCCCCCTGATCGGTTTCGCCGTTACGGCCGCGGTGGGGCGCCGACTTGGAAAGCTGGCACACCTGGTGCCACTGGCGGCCATCGTGGCAACGTGGGGGATGGCGATGAGCCTGGCGATCCCGGCCTTGACCGGCGGGCTTGGCGAGGCTGGCGCGTCGCTACCCCTCTTCACCTGGATCGCCTCTGGCGACCTCACCTTCGGGCTTGGCCTTCATATCGACGCCCTGACGGGGGCCCTCCTCCTCGTCGTCACGACCGTCGGCGCCCTCGTGCACCTCTATAGCGTCGGCTATATGAGCCATGACGACAGTTACTGGCGCTTCTTCGCCTACCTGAACCTCTTCATGTTCTCGATGCTGCTGCTCGTCCTCGCCGACAATCTGCTCGTCGTCTTCGCTGCGTGGGAGCTCGTTGGCCTCTCCTCATATCTCCTTATCGGCTTCTGGTACACGAAGAGTGCCCCTGGGTTGGCCGCCAAGAAGGCCTTTATTACGAACCGTGTCGGCGATGTCGGCTTCGCACTCGGCCTTATGGGGCTGGTGGTCGTCTTTGGTTCGCTCGACATTCATACCGTGCTTGCTGGCATTGAAGCTGGAGCACTCACCGGACCCGCCGCGACAGTGATCGCACTCCTGATCTTTTGTGGTGCGGTCGGCAAGTCGGCCCAGTTCCCGCTCCACGTGTGGCTTCCTGACGCCATGGAGGGTCCAACCCCTGTGAGCGCGTTGATCCACGCCGCGACCATGGTCAACGCGGGCGTCTACCTCGTCGCACGCATGAGCCCGCTCTTTGCCTCCAGCCACGAGGCGATGCTCGTCGTTGCGGCGATCGGCATCTTTACGGCAATTTTCGCCGCCTCAATCGCATTCACGCAGACCGACATCAAGCGTGTGCTCGCCTTCTCGACGCTTTCACAGCTCGGCTACATGTTTGCTGCGCTTGGTGTCGGCGCATGGATCCCTGCGATCTTTCATCTCATCACCCACGGTTTCTTCAAGGGGCTCCTTTTCCTTGGGTCTGGTTCAGTCATTCACGCCGTTGACGGCGAACAAGAGATGACCAAGATGGGCGGACTCTGGCGCAAGATTCCGATCACCTACGCAACGATGTTGATCGGTACGGTTGCGATTGCCGGCCTGCCGCCGCTTGCGGGATTCTGGTCAAAGGATGAGATCCTTGGAGAGGCGTTCAAGTTTGGGTTTACGTGGGTATGGCTGGTCGGGATGGTCGTTGCCGGCATGACCGCCTTCTATATGTTCCGACTCATGGGCCTCACCTTCTGGGGGAAGAGTCGCGTTCATGACGAATCACACGTGCATGAATCGCCGTGGACTATGACCGTGCCGCTGATCATCCTCGCGGTGCCGTCAATCGCCATCGGTGCAGCGCTTGGCTTCCCATTTGCAGATGGCGTGCTTGTACATGGTCTTGAACCAGTCTTCCATCCCGCGAGCGCACTGCTTGAACACGAGCATGAGGCGTGGAACCTGTTTGGCATTGATGGGCTGCTCATGCTCGCAAGCGTCACCGTGGCCTCTGTCGGCACGGTGATCGGCGTCCGGCTCTTCCGCAGCGATAACAGCGAGCTCCTTGGTCGCGTCACTCGACGCCTTCAACCGCTCTACGACGGCAGCCGTGGTCGATGGTACTTCGACGATCTCAATGACCTTATCTTTGTGCGGTTCGGCCGCAAGGTTGCCAACTCGCTCTGGTGGTTTGATCGCCGAGTGGTTGACGGAACGGTGAACGGCGTTGCAACCCTCACCTCTAGCGGTGGTCGTGGGCTGCGCCAAATCCAAACCGGTCGCGTGCAAAACTACGCCCTTGGCATTGCGTTTGGGCTCGTGGCAATCGCGGCCGCGTATCTGGTGATCGCGGGATGAGTGATATGCCGATCCTCTCGCTGATAATCTTTGCGCCGCTTCTCGGGGCGCTCGGAATTGCACTACTCCCTTCGTCACGGCCGAGCCTCATTCGCTTCGCCGCACTTGGCATCTCACTCATCACCTTCGCGCTGAGCCTCGGCATGTTGCTTGGGATTCGGGCGAGCGGCGAAGAGTTCGCGTTCAGCGAACAGCTAGCGTGGATCCCATCCTTCGGCATCACCTATCACCTTGGAGTCGATGGGCTCTCAGGTGCCCTCGTCGTTTTGACAACGCTCTTGTCGTGGATCTGCATCTTGGCGAGCTTTGGGCCGATTCAGACTCGGGTGAAGGAGTATTTCATCAGTTTCCTTGTTCTGGAGACCGGCATGCTCGGGGTCTTCCTAGCGCTTGATCTCTTCCTCTTCTACATCTTCTGGGAGGTCGTGCTCGTGCCGATGTACCTCATCATCGGTATCTGGGGCGGCGCAGATCGAATCTACGCCACGATCAAATTTGTGCTCTACACCCTGGTTGGCTCCCTGCTCATGCTCGTCGCGATCCTCGCGACAGCCTTTAGCCATCAGGCGGCCACCGGCTCGTGGGCTGGGGCCTTTGACCTCATCGTCCTGCGCGGCACTGTCGTTGATCCAACGCTGCAGATCCTTGGATTTGCAGCGTTCGCGCTCGCCTTCGCCATCAAGGTGCCGATGTTCCCATTCCATACGTGGCTCCCCGACGCGCACGTTCAGGCGCCAACCGCCGGTTCGGTCATCCTCGCTGGAGTGCTCCTGAAGCTCGGCGGATACGGTTTCATTCGCTTTGCTATCCCGCTCTTCCCCGATGGCGCGCACCTCTTAGCGCCGCTCATGATCGTTCTCTCCGTGATCGCCATCATCTACGGAGCACTCGTCGCGATCGTGCAGACCGACCTAAAGAAGCTCATCGCCTACAGCTCGGTGAGCCACATGGGCTTTGTGACGCTCGGCATCTTCACGTTCAACCAACAAGGTGTTGACGGGGCAATTCTGCAGATGCTCAACCACGGCCTCATCACAAGCGGACTCTTCCTGCTCGTTGGCATCGGGTATGAGCGAACCCATGACCGCGAGATTGCAAAAATGGGCGGGTGGGCATCACGAACCCCCGTTTACGCTGCCCTCTTTGGATTCTTCCTCTTCGCGTCGGTCGGTCTGCCTGGCCTCTCTGGATTTGCCGGTGAATTCCTTGTCTTGCTTGGTGCATTCATTGCAAATCCAATGGTCGCCGGCGCCTCAACGTTTGTCATGATCCTCGCTGCTGTCTACCTGCTGTATATGTATCAACGAGTCTTCACTGGTCCACTCTCGCCGTTTTTGAAAGGCCTCGGATCGCATCTCACGGATGTCACCCCGACCGAGATCATGACCCTTGCACCGCTGGCGGCCATGATCGTTGTCTTCGGCGTGATGCCAAGCATCCTGACGAGCTCATTTGCCCAGAGCGTGCAAATGTTCCTCATGTCGGCGATCAGTACGGTGGCGCGATGAACAGTGACCTGTTGACCCTCGCACCACTCATCACTGTAATTGCTGGCGCCATCGCGGTGCTCGCCAGCGACATGATTACGCCGAATCGAAACCGTGCGCCGATCGCCGTTGCACTCGCTGCACTTGGTGGCGCAGCGGCACTGCTAATCAACCAAGGGACGAGCACAGCAACGGCCCTCGGCGGAAGCTATGTCGCTGGACCATTCGTAGCCTTCTTGGGCCTGCTTGGGATCTCAATCGTCTCGATCACACTGCTGGTAGCGCCAGCATATCTCTCCGCACGTCGCTATCCATCTGCGGAACTCGCGGCAACTCTTCTCTTTGCACTTGCTGGCGCCATCCTGCTCGCTGCCGCCACGGATCTCATTACGTTATTTGTCGGCCTCGAGCTGATGGTTATCCCTGGGTACATCCTCGCCGGCTATGCCAAGCGAGATCCACTCAGCACCGAGGGTGCGGTGAAGTACTTCTTGCTCGGCAGCTTCTCAAGCGCAATTCTTCTCTTTGGCATCGTGGTGCTGTGGGGCCTCTCTGGAACCGCATCACTGAGCGGTATTGCGACGGCACTCGCGGCTGGCAGGGCAAATGCGGGTCTCGCGGTAGCGCTGGCTCTCATCACAACAGGCTCAGCGTTCAAGATTGCTGCAGTACCGTTTCACTATTGGACCCCAGATGCATATCAAGGTTCGCCAACACCGATCACCGGCTACCTCTCTGTTGGTCCGAAGGTTGGCGCATTCGTCCTTCTCATCAAGTTGTTTGTGATCGCACTCGCCCCACTTGCGTCACTCTGGATCCCCGTCATGGTCGTGTTGGCTGCGGCAACAATGACGCTGGGCAATCTGGTGGCGCTTACCCAGAGCAACGTCAAGCGCATGCTTGCCTACTCATCGATTGCGCATACGGGCTACCTAATGGTGGGGATCGTCGCCGCAGGTGCAGGCCAGGCAGCTGGAATCGCCGGCGTCCTCTTCTATGCAGCGGCATACGCGTTTATGAACCTTGGTGCATTTGCATTTCTGACTGCGCTACAGGGCCGACCCGGCTCCACGACGCAGCTCTCTGACCTCGCTGGTCTGGGTCGCCAGCATCCGCGTCTGGCTCTCCTCGCCACCATCTTCTTGCTGAGCCTTACGGGAATCCCGCCAACTGCTGGCTTCTTCGCCAAGGCGTACGTCATCCTCGCCGCGGTCCAGGCCGGCGGGCCAGCCACCATCCTCGCTGTGATCGCCGTACTGAATGCGGCGATCGCCGCCTTCTACTATCTGCGGGTCATCGTGTATCTCTTCATGCGCGACCCCGCCGAGTCGGCGAATCCCGTCGCGGAGGGACCACTCCTGCGCATCGGGCTGCTTATCGCCGCCGTGGGCACCGTGGCGCTCGGCTTGGTGCCCACACCCGTCATCGAGGCGGTCGTCCAGGCCCTCGCCCGGTAGCGCTCGCTCCACGCGGGGTATGTAACAAAGAGCGCTCAACGTGCGCGACCACCCGTCACATCAGCGGGAATTCATATAAACTTCCGCTTCTATGAGCGCGCAACACGCATCCGCACTTTCGGCCGCCACGGACGCTGCGGTCTCCCGCCTTGCGGGGGAGCGCGACGTGATCGAGGCGGCGCGTCGCGTGCATCGTGCCCTAGGAGACACCAACCGGCTTGAGGTCGTGCGCCGCCTAGCTGCTGGCCCTGCCACCGTCTCTGAGCTGATTGAGTTCACCGGACTCTCCCAACCGCTCGTCTCGTGGCACCTGCGCCGCCTGCGCGCCGCCGGCCTGGTCACCACCGAGCGGTCGGGCCGCGAGTCGATCTGCACACTTCGAACGGCCACGATCGCGGAGGGTCACGCGTTGATGCTCTCGGCCCTCGGCATCGCCGATCCGTCTGCCTGGATTGCGCCGGCGGATGCGCTTACCAATGCCACCCCACTCGTTGACGCCGTTCGTGGCGAGGAGGCGTGATCGTGGCAAAGGGAGAGACGCGCGTAACGCAGGGGAGTCTCTTGACGGCAACCGAGCGGACGAAGATCAAGCGCGTCGGTGAACCAGTCGCGCTCCTCCTTGGCCGTATCGGCTTCTCGCCCGATGCGCTCACACTCGTTGGGTTCGGCATCGTACTGATTGCCACCGCACAGGTCGCGCTTGGGAATTGGGCTGTCGCAGCGGGCATCTTGATCGCGGGCACTCTTTTCGATGGTCTTGATGGCACGCTCGCTCGTGCAACGAATCGTGTCACCAACTTTGGTGCCTTCTTTGACTCATCGCTTGACCGTGCCGCTGAGGCGGCCATCTACGCCGGAATTGTCTACAGCGCCTCAATTATTGGAAGCACCGAGATTGTGACCGCGGCAGCCCTTGCACTCGGTGTGGGATCACTGGTGAGCTACGTGCGCGCGCGCGGCGAAGGGCTCGGCGTTTCAGCGGACGGCGGGATCGCACAGCGCGCGGAGCGCGCAGTGATCCTGATCATCGGCCTTCTGGCCGCTGGTCTCACCGCAACACCCAGCTACTTGCTTTATGCACTGCTCATCATCGTTGGGCTATCAGCCATCACCGTGCTGCAACGAATCTTGTTCGTTCGCGCCGCGTTGGCGAACACGAGGCGTCGCGCATAGCGCGCCAATGAATGCTCGCCGCCTGGCGTGAAACGGGCGGTTAGTGAAGGCGGACTCACAGGGGTGAGCTCGCAAAGCGGAAAGGTCGCGCAAGCGACAGAGAAAGGGGTAAC
>RGCW01000081.1 GCA_009919005.1 Candidatus Aquidulcis sp.
GTCGTAGTTGTCGGCGTCGCGATGCGACCACTTGCGAATCTCGCGGATGGTGTCGGCATGATCGGTCCGTCGATCGAGGTAGCCATCCCAGTGCGGCGTGTAGGTGCCGACCGACGGCGCCATCTGCAGGCCGTGCTGCGCCAGGTCAAGCTCGCGAATCACCTGGGGGCGCAACAGGCTCACCAGATACGAGGCGACCGAGAATTTGTAACCCGGCACAGGTGATTCGGTGAGGGTCGCGCCGCCGAGGATCGACCGACGCTCGAGTACAACGACTTTGAGTCCAGCCTTGGCGAGATACGCCGCAGTCGTCAGGCCGTTATGCCCGCCGCCTACTACGATCGCGTCGTACCGATCTGCCACTGCCCCTCCAAACCCCGCCCCGAATCGCTACGATGCAGGTGCGGGCAATGGTACCGCCTATGTGATTGAGTGAGAGGGAGGGACGCATGCCGCTTGAGACGCCGTTCCATCCCCGCACCGCAGAACTCAACCAGGCACGTCGCTGGCGCAACTGGTCGGGATTCTTCGTCGCCGACTCATATTTCCCAGCACACGACTTGGAATACCATGCGGTTCGCTTCTCGGCCGCCCTCTTTGACATCACCCCGATGTGCAAGTACCGCCTGAGTGGTCCCGACGCCGCCAAGCTCGTCGATCGTGTCATCACCCGTCGCGTCGATCGCATCAAGCCGATGCGCGTCATCTACACCCCATGGTGCGATGAGACCGGCCGCGTGCTCGATGACGGCACCGTCGCGCTCCTCGCCGATGGTTCGTACTTCTGGACCTCGGCTGAGCCACAACACGGCTGGCTCGACGCCGCCTCAGAGGGCCTCAACGTCACGATCGAAGACCAGACCGAAACGATCTGTGGCCTCTCGCTGCAGGGGCCGCGCTCGCGCGACGTGCTCTCCGCCGCCGTTGGGCGCGACATGAGCGACCTCGCCTTCTTCGGTCGCGCCGACGTCACCATCGGCGGCGTCCCCGTCGGCGTGTCGCGCACCGGGTACTCGGGCGATCTCGGCTATGAGCTCTTCATGCCCTTCGGCACGGCGCTCCCCGTGTGGGACACACTCATCAAGGCGGGCGAGGCGCACACGCTGCGCGTCGCTGGCATGGAGGCGCTCGACGTGGCGCGACTCGAGGCGGGCCTGATCATGGCGGGTGTCGACTACTTCTCGTCGCGCACCGCCCATCACCCGAGCCAGGCGGTCTCGCCGTACGAGATCGGCTTCGATCGACTCGTTGACCTCGACAAGGCCTCGTTCATTGGGAAGCGCGCACTCATGGATGAGGTTGCCGCCGGTGGTCCGCCTGACCGACTTGTCGGCCTCGAACTCGATCTCAATGTGTTTGAGAGTGCCTACCTCGATCTCGGCTACCCCATTCAGCATCCGCTGCGCGCCTGGCGCAAGGTGATCCCCCTCACCCGCAAGGGCGACACCATTGGCCGCGCCACGAGCGGCACCTTCTCGCCGCTGCTCAAGCGCTCCATTGCCCTTGGTCGACTCCCTGCCAAGCACGCGGTGCCGGGCACGATCGTTGGCTTGGAGTGGGCGATTGAAGAGACGCGCCAAGAGATCCCTGCAACGGTTGTCCCGTTGCCATTCCTCGACCTGCCGCGCAAGCGCGGCTAGCGCCGAACTCGGCGGGCTAGAGTCGCGCCGCTCGCTCCA
>RGCW01000082.1 GCA_009919005.1 Candidatus Aquidulcis sp.
CAGGCTGACGGGAAAGGGAAGGAAGTTTTTTCACTCCAAGTTGGAAAGGCGCTCCTCGCCCCGAGGGGTCAGGGTCCAGCCAGAGCGCCGATTGGGTCCCTTCTTCCAGAGGATGCCGCCCATACCACCGAGGCTCCGACCACTGAAATACCAGTGTGCGCGACCGCTGGCGAAATACCAGCATCCCCAGCCCGGCGGGCGCTTCCCCAGCCGACCGCTGGCCTCATAGAGGTAGTCGAGGGCAGCGCCCGTGGTGGCACCCGGGTTGTTGTGGAGGTAGACGACGAGCGCCTCGACATTCGTCAAGAACCCCAGGTTGCAGACCCGGCGGTGGCGGAAGCTTGCAGCAGCCAGAGCCTCGCGTCGCCAGCGGGGTCCAATTCGCTTGTCCTTGAGCGGGTTCAGCGGCATTTTTCTCTCCCTCTTTGGTGTGGGGTGGCTTTGGTAGCGGTTCGTAACCGCCCCCCACATTAGTCTATTATTCAGGTGCGCGGAAAAGGGAAGGAAGTTTTTCACATTCCTGCGCGGACAACCGAGACCACCAGAGCAACTGGGGTCTTGATGGCGCCCTCGAAGGTGTGCCCCCAGGCATCGGGCTTGCGGAGCTGGATCACAGCCGCAGGGGCGGAGAGCCCCTTGGTCTCCACAAGGAAGCTGGCAGCAGAGGCGACACGCTCGAGGTGGGTGATGTTGGTCATTTTGCTGTCCTCCTTGGAAGGGATTCATCCCCTCTCCTGTCTGTCTATTATTCAGGCTGTCGAGAAAGGGAAGGAACCCTGTGAAGTTTTTTCACAGAGGCTCGATTTCATCCTCAAACACCCAGCCCCTGCGTCCATCAATGATGATATGGACGATCTTCTGTTCCCACCATTCGTATTTCCGCGACCCGAGGAAGACGGCAGCTGTTCCCACTTTGAAAGAGGTCTCCAGGGGAGATTCGTCGGATTCAAGCTCTTCGTCAGGATCCGTCCAGGCGACTGTGACATTATCATGTGTAGGGCGCCACGCCGTGCAGCAGAGTTTTACAAGATCACCTTTCTTCATCCCGACCCTCCACACGAGATACTGCTATTCAGGCGCGCCGAAAAGGGAAGGAGCTTTTTCACAGAGGCTTCACAACTTCCTCATCACACCAGCTCGTCCAAGGCTCGCCCGTGGTGCATACGAGCAGCAGCTGGTCGCGCTTCGGGGTGTGCGTCACTTTTGCTGAGCCGTCGAGCCCCCAGACTGAGCTTCCGCCCAGGACATCGCGCCTGACATCGACCACGAGGCAGACGAGCTCAGGATGGCGAGCGTGGTGTCGATAGAGGACGAGGTCGCCCGGGTTGTGCTTGCTCACGACAGCATCTCCAGCTCTTCTGGTGGGATAGCGACCACAGAACCCTCACCGCCCTGTCGGACGTGCACGAGGACCAGCGCACACATCCTTCCGCCCAGGTCGATGCGGCGGACATAGATGCCCAGGGCGCCCCGCTCGATCGAGATCCAGCCGCGCTCCCCGTATCTGAGGATGTCGCGCTTCACCCTCACGAGAGCGCCCTCGTTCTCCTGGCGGAGGCGG
>RGCW01000083.1 GCA_009919005.1 Candidatus Aquidulcis sp.
TATCGTGTCCCACCTGACGTATGCGTAAATGGGTGCCAATCAATGTTTGCACCCGCTGTTGTCAATGAGCCATTCTGATATCGAAGGTTTGCCACCAAGATGTGCATGTTTCCTGAGTTGGAACCAGTAGAGGCGACAAAGTAGATGACCTGGCCCTGAACGCCGTTTGCAAGGGACCACGAACCATCACCTAAGACAATCACCTGTTTTGTCAGATCGATTGCACCGGAGCTCGCCGCCGACCAGACACTGAGCGTTGATCCACCAGCTGGACCTTCGGGCCCTGGCTCGCCGGTCGCACCGGGTTCACCAGTCGCACCTGGTGCACCAGATGCTCCGGGTGCGCCACTCGCACCAGGTGCACCACTCGCCCCAGGACTCCCTGGCACTCCCTGTTCACCACGTAAGCCTTGTTCACCACGCAAACCCTGTTCGCCGTCTGCGCCAGGTACGCCACTCGCACCGGGTGCGCCAGATGGCCCAGGTGATCCGAGCGGACCTGGTGCACCGCTTGCCCCCGGAGTGCCATTGGTTCCAGGTGCACCATTCGCGCCTGGTGCTCCACTTGCACCATTCGCGCCTGTGTCACCGTCGCGTCCGGGAACGCCTTGCGGACCTGGTGCACCACTCGCGCCTGGTGCTCCACTTGCACCAACCGCGCCTGCGTCGCCGTCGCGTCCGGGAACGCCTTGCGGGCCACGGGCACCTTGCGCACCTTGCGCACCGCTCGCGCCAGCTACACCAGTCGCTCCTGTTGCACCTTGTGGACCTGCTGCTCCAGTAAATCCGCGCGGACCGCGTGCGCCGCCCGTTCCGGCGACACCTAGGTCGGCGGCACTCGTCATCGTGCTCCCGTCAGAAAACTTGATGCCAGTAGGGAAGAGCGCGTAGCCAGTGTCGCCAACGTTTCCAATGCTGATGTCATCGCCACTCTTGATGGACTCCAGACCACTTTCCGTTAGGCGGACATTGCCAATACGAAGCGAGTCCGCGCCGTCGAGAAGAAGGGCGCCGTCAATGACGTTCAGGGCTGTCTGCGTACCTCTCACCTGGTCTTGAATGTAGAGCGTCCCTGGCCCGAGCTGAAGATCCTTCCAACGAAAGTCTTTGTTTCCGATCGTGAAGGTGTTGTCGAGGCTGGGGATGAGGTCGCCGCCTCTGGTTCGATCGGCCAACGTGTATGCAGCGCCCGAGAGCGCGATCACGATCGCAGCGATGCTTAACAGTTGCGTAACCGTTGTCGCTCGTTGAGGTTGAGTGGCACGTTGGCCGCGGATAGGCGCAGGTTTCATGAGGTCCCCTTAAGAGGTGAGTAAGCACCCACAGGACACCCCAGAAAATCTGAAGTTAGTTCAGTCTGGGGGGGGAGGTCCAAATGTCTACCCCCTCGTGAAAGAGGGGTGAATAGGCATCTGCGCTAGGATCCGCCCATGAACTCCGCCCGTACCCGTTGGATTGGTCTTGCCTGCCTCGCGCTTGGCCTGGCAATGATCATTGTGGACACCTCCATTGTGAATGTGGCGATTCCGCGCATCATCACCGACCTTGGCATCACGCCGT
>RGCW01000084.1 GCA_009919005.1 Candidatus Aquidulcis sp.
TTTGCGTATCGATTCATCCTGAAGCGGAAGGCATCCCAGTTGCTGACCTGGGCCGGTACCTTCTCGATCCGCCACGCCCTGCGTGGATTCAGCGTGTGGCTCATCGTTGGCCTCATCGGAACATTGATTGCTGCTCTGTTGAATCCTGGATCAGTAACCTGGACGTTCAACCCAGCCGGAATCGTGCCATTTGTGCTCGTGGCGATCCTCTTGATCCCAATCCAGACAACAGCGGAGGAACTCTTCTTTCGCGGCTGGCTGCTCCAATGGACGGATAATGGGCGCAGAAATGCCTACGTTCTCGCGTTGATAAATGGTTTCCTCTTCGCCTTCCCACATCTCGCAAATCCTGAAGTTGCCGGCGATGATTTGATTCGCTCAGTCTCATATGTTGCGGTTGGGGCAGCGTGGGCGTGGGTGACGCTTCGTGACCGATCACTTGAGCTCGCAATTGGCGCCCATGCCGCAAACAACATCTCTGGAGTGCTGTTGGTCGGTTACGACGGCTCTGCGATCCCATCAATCTCCCTGTGGAACATGGGTCGAATTCCTGTGGAGCAGGAGATCGTGATCGGCCTACTCGGTGCAGTTGCGTTCATTCTTCTCACTCGGCGACAAAGTCTGAGGGTGCGTCAGAGCGAATAACGAACCTCCTCTCATCCGTCGCTCTTGACCTTGACGTAGTTCGCCCATGGATCACTGAGGATCTCTGCGCTACCCTCCCACCTGAACGGGGACCTGTTGGGTGGTCGCCATAAGGAGAGGCACCATGAAAGTTGGCTATGTCGTCTTGTATGTGAACGACTCGGAGTCGTGCCGGCGCTTCTGGGTCGAGCGGAGCGCGCTCGACTCGTCGCTGCGGGCGTCCAGGCTACCGAGGTGGGGAACGCCCGCGGTCCGCGCAGCTTCGCCTTCTCCGATCCCGAAGGGCGTTGGTTCGCAGTGGTGAACTGACCCCTTGCGGCGCTCACGCAGCGTGCACTAGCCTCCACCTCATGCGATCAGGCGAGATCCAGGGCAGCGCCGTCGAACTGCGCGACGTCAGCAAGCACTTTGGTGGGGCGACTGACCACCCGGCGGTGCAAGAGCTCTCGCTGGTCATCGGCGATGGCGAGTTCTTCTCGCTCCTTGGTCCATCTGGCTCTGGAAAGACCACCACCCTTCGCATGATTGCGGGCTTTGAGCGACCAAGTTCAGGGCGGATCCTGCTGCAAGGCCAAGATGTGACAGACCTCCCGCCTAACGAGCGCAATGTCAACACGGTCTTCCAGGACTACGCCCTCTTCCCCCACATGAGCGTTGCCGAAAACGTTGCCTATGGGTTACAGGTGCGGAAGGTGCCAACGAACCTGCACGCTGAGCAGGTGGCGGAGGCGCTCCGCATGGTGCGGCTTGAAGGCTTCAATGATCGTAAGCCAGCGCAACTCTCTGGGGGCCAACGTCAACGAGTCGCTCTGGCGCGCGCGTTGATCAACCGGCCGAAGGTGCTCCTGCTCGACGAGCCACTCGGCGCACTCGACCT
>RGCW01000085.1 GCA_009919005.1 Candidatus Aquidulcis sp.
TCAGGAGAGTGGGCTGCAATGCTCGCGAGCGCCGATCCAGCCACAAAGCCACTGCTCGCGGATGCCCGTCCAACCCTGCGTGGTGACACGCTCACGCTGAGCTACCCACCAACGAAGCACTTCCTACGGCAGCGTGCCGAAGCGAAGCGAGAACGGATCGCGTCGCTCGCCGATCGGGCCTACGGTCGGCCGATCATCATTCAATTTGATGAGCTTGACCCAGACGCGGCGCTCCGCGAGGTGTGGAAAGAGTGAGCAGCGGCGCCGCCCTGCCCAGTTCCGTTGAGCGGCTGATAGAGGCACTCTCGCGACTCCCTGGGGTGGGTCCACGAACGGCGGAGCGTCTCGCCTTCCACCTGATGCGTACCCCCGAACCCGAGGCTCTTGCGTTGGCAGACGCCATCACCGCAATGCGCGCCACCACGCGACCCTGCACTATCTGCGGCCACGTCTCCGACGAGGCGCGCTGCCGAATCTGCCGCGATGGCACTCGTGACGCTGGACTCCTCTGTGTCGTGGAGGAGGCACTCGACCTGGTTGCAATTGAGCGAACGGGGGCGTTCCGCGGGCGCTACCACGTCCTCAACGGAGCCCTCTCGCCCATGTCCGGGATCGGACCCGGCCAGCTGCGGGTGAAGGAGCTGCTGGAACGGATCGACACGGCGGCCGCCGAGGGGCACCCAGTGCGCGAGGTGATCATCGCGACCAACCCCTCCCCAGAGGGCGATGTAACACTTCTCTATCTCCAGGAGCGCCTGGCCGCGAAGGTTCCGGCGATCACCTCGATGGCGCGAGGGCTCCCGTTCGGCGCAGATCTCCAGTACGCCGATGCTGTAACAATCCTGCGAAGTCTTGAAGAGCGGCGGGGCGTAGAGTAACGAGATGAGCCACCTGATCGTCGAACTCCTCCTCCGACTGCTGAAGGTGGTGCTGGCCGGCCTCCTCGCCTCCCTTATCTATACGGTGGCGACCTCCGTGGAGCCGTCCGCCGCTGGGGTGACCTTGGCCGTCGCCTCTTTTGCTGCAGGCGCTGGGGCGCTACTCCTCGTGGAGTCCAGCCCGCTGTAACAGAGCCACGACTGGGGCTAAGCACGGATCGCCCCGCACGACTCCGCACGGGGCGACCGTTTGACAGCGAGGCGGCTGGGTGCGTAGACTCCCCCTTCGCGTCGCTCGTGGAAGAGATCCTCGACCGTCTGCCCCGATCACGGGTAGAGCAGAGCGCCGCTTACAGTCACCACGGTCTCCGTGGCGATCGCGTCGACGAAAGTCGGCGGCACCTTAACAGCTGAAGAGTGGCAGGTAACACAAAGCAACCGTTTATTCGCCGGGGCAAACCCTCGGAAAATGTACGTGCTGCCGAAAGGCATCACGTTGTTTCGGAGAGTTTGATCCTGGCTCAGGACTAACGCTGGCGGTATGCCTTAGACATGCAAGTC
>RGCW01000086.1 GCA_009919005.1 Candidatus Aquidulcis sp.
CGACTGGATGTATGTGACCTACAAAATCCCTAGTCTGCTCATGGAGATCGGCGAATACACCGGTGAGGTCTCGCGCTTCTATCCGACCGCGGCGGCGATGGCGAGCGAGGTTGCTCGCAACCGTCCAGCACTCCTCTGGCTGATCGGTCAGGCGCGGTGTCCGGCCGATCCTGCTGGGCTCGGTGTGCGCAAATGCGGTCCACGCTTCGACGACTTTGAGCGCGAGGCGGGCTGGGTGGTCAACCCCGACGGCACCGATACGGCAACCAGTGGACGCTTTGAGCGCGGAAACCCGGCGCTCGTTCGCATCGGCACGCGCACCATGCAGCCCGACGACACAGTCTCCGGGTTCCGCGCTCTGGTGACTGGAGCCGCAGCGGGCCGCTCAGCGAACGCTAACGATCTTGATGGCGTCACCACGGCACGCTCACCCGTGATCGCCCTTGGCACAGACCCTGGCGATCTCGTGTTTAGTCTCGCGTTCGCCCACGGCGCAAATGCCAGCAGCGCCGACTGGTTCCGCGTTTGGATCGAAGTTGATGGGGGAGTCCGCATACTGGCGTACCAACGCTCCGCTACGTCACGCTATCGAGCTGCGGCGTATGGCGAGGTGCGAGTTGCATTGGCACGCTGGGCGAATCAGTCTGTGCGTATCGTGATCGGTGCAGGTGATGTGAGCGGCGATAGCCTCCTTGAGGTCGCAGTCGACGACGTCCGCGTGGAACGCCGTTAGACTTCACACCATGATCGAAACTGCCTACTTCGCAACGGGATGCTTCTGGGGGGCTGAGCGCCGCTTCTGGCAGATGCCTGGCGTCACCGAAACAGCTGTGGGTTATATGGGTGGCCATGCCGCGTCACCCACCTACGAACAGGTCTGCACGGGAACGACCGGCCATGCCGAGATGGTGAAGGTCGTCTTCGATAACCAGAAGGTCTCGTATCGCCGCCTCCTCGAAGAGTTCTTCACAATGCACGACCCCACCTCGCTCAACCGGCAGGGCGGCGATGTCGGCTCGCAGTACCGCAGCGCCGTGTATTACGCGAACGACAATCAACGTGAGGCGATTGAGTCAGGCAGCAAGCTCTACGCCGCCGCACTCGTTGCGGCGGGCCACGGCCCGATCGTCACCGAGGTGCTGAGCGCAGATGGCATGACCTTCTGGCCAGCTGAGGAGTATCACCAGCGCTACCTCGAGAAGAACCCGAAGGGTTACGACTGCCACAGCCAAACGGGTGTGCCGTTCCCCAGCCACGAGTGGAGCGAGCCAGCTGCAACAGGCGCCTACCCGATCACGATTGACGAGGCCGAGCTTCGCGCACGAGTCGATCAACTCTCGTTCGAGGTGCTCCGTCGAGCAGCAACTGAGGCGCCATTCGTGGGGGAGTACACCGACACCGAGACGATCGG
>RGCW01000087.1 GCA_009919005.1 Candidatus Aquidulcis sp.
CAAGGTTCTGATCGAGCGTCCTGCCAAGAACGCCCGTGTCACCATTTTCTCGGCACGCCCGGGTGTGGTCATCGGCAAGAAAGGCGAAGAAATCGATCAGCTGCGCGCAGATCTGCAAAAGATCATGGGCGTGCCGGTCCACGTGTCGATCGAAGAAATCCGCAAGCCGGAAACCGATGCCCAGCTGATCGCCGACTCGATCGCGCAGCAGCTGGAAAAGCGCATCATGTTCCGTCGTGCCATGAAGCGTGCCATGCAGAACGCCATGCGTCTGGGTGCCCAGGGCATCAAGATCATGAGCTCGGGCCGTCTGAACGGTGCTGAAATTGCCCGTACCGAATGGTACCGCGAAGGCCGTGTGCCCCTGCACACCCTGCGCGCCAACATCGACTACGCCACCTCGGAAGCCATGACGACCTACGGTCTGATCGGTATCAAGGTGTGGGTCTATAAGGGCGAGCATCTGGCACCGGGCGAACAGCCTGCTGTGGTTGAAGAACCAAAGCGTGCGCCGCGTCGCCCGCGTGGTGATGATGAAGGTAAGTCGGACAAGAAGCCGGCGACCAAGCGTGTTAGAAAGGCAGGTGCGTAATGCTGCAACCCGCACGTCGTAAATACCGTAAGGAACAGAAAGGCCGTAACACCGGCCTGGCGACCCGCGGTGCATCCGTTGCTTTCGGCGAATTTGGCCTGAAGTCGACCGATCGCGGCCGCCTCACGGCACGCCAGATCGAAGCGGCCCGTCGCGCCATGACCCGTCACATCAAGCGGGGCGGTCGCATCTGGATCCGTGTATTCCCGGACAAACCGATCTCCAAGAAGCCTGCCGAAGTCCGTATGGGTAACGGTAAGGGTAACCCGGAGTACTACGTTGCCGAGATCCAGCCGGGTAAGGTTCTGTACGAAATGGATGGCGTTAATGAAGCGCTGGCTCGCGAAGCGTTCAAGCTGGCTGCTGCCAAGCTGCCGCTGCGCACGGTCTTCGTGACTCGCCACCTGGGGTAAGAAATGAAAGCTACTGAACTCAGAAACAAATCGAACGACGAGCTCAAGCAGGAACTGCTCGATCTGCTGAAGGCCCAGTTCTCGCTGCGTATGCAGAAGGGCACCCAGCAGCTGAGCAACACCAGCCAGCTCGGCAAGGTCCGCCGCGACATCGCACGTGTGCGCACCATTCTCCGTGAAAGGGTCTGATCATGACTGATAAGACTGGTATGAACCGGACCCTCGTGGGTCGTGTGGTGAGCGACAAGATGCAGGAGACGGCCACCGTGCTCGTCGAGCGTCGCGTCAAGCACCCGATGTACGGCAAGGTCATCACGCGCTCGAAGAAATATCATGCGCATAACGCCAATAACGATGCCAAGACGGGTGATCTCGTCCAGATCGTTGAATGTCGTCCGATGTCCCG
>RGCW01000088.1 GCA_009919005.1 Candidatus Aquidulcis sp.
ACAGAACGGCCACGAGGCTGGGTTGGGCCCAGTGACTCGTGGCCGTTCGTTCGTTCTATGCGGCTCGGACTAGTTGCCTCGAAGCGTCGTCCACGCCTCTACCCAAGCATCCTGGTCCTTACACGTGGTGGCGGCATCGTCATCAGCGCAGTCTGCCTGCGGCGTTGACCAGTACCACACCTTTTCGAAGTACGCCTCATCGGTCGCATGGAACTGCTCGCAGTGTCCTGGCGAGATCGTCTCGGCATAATCACATGCTGCCTGGCTGGTTGGCGCTTCGCCGAACCAGACCGTAGCCTGACCGTTGGCTTCTGCCGACATCATGTGGTTCATCCACAGATACATGCAGTTTGGATGCTTCGCCTTCGTCGCCATCATCCACGTGTCTGACCAGCCGGTTGAACCTTCGGCGGGCAGCGTTGTGGCGATCTTGACCTTCGGCTCACTTGCCAACATGTTGGCCTGGTACTGCCAGGTGGTACCGACCACAAGGTCGCCAGAGGCGAAGCTCGTGATCTGATCCGCTGCAGTTCCCCAGTAGACGGCACCGTTGTCGCGCTGCGCTTCGAGCAGGGCGATCGCGGCCGCAAACTGCTCATCGTTGAGCTGATACGGATCTTTGATGCCAAGTTCTGGCTTCGTTGCCATCAGGTGGATCGCTGCGTCAGCAATGTAGATCGATGAGTCGTACACGCTGATCTTCCCCTTATAGGCGGAACCACCCTCCCAGACTGGATCCCAGCTGGTCGGCGATGTCGTCACAGCATCCGTGTTCCACATCAAAACATTTGCACCACGGCCATGGGGGACGCCGTACGGAACTCCGCCGAGGGAGTTGTGCGACTTATTCTTTAGGCCGCTGAAGAGGTTCGCGTAATTGTCCAAGAGACTGACGTTCACCGGAGCAACGTCTCCCGCCTTCATCAGGCGCACCGACGCATCTCCTGAGAACGATCCGCCATCGTATTCACCCGACTGCAAGAGCTGCACTCCGTTCGCCGAGTCGGTCATTGAGGTGGTGTTTACCTTGCACCCCGTTGCGCTCTCAAATGGCGTTACCCAGTCATAGGCGGGATCGACGGCGCCGCGCTCGGCGTAGCCCTCCCAGATGATCAGATTGAGTGCTCCCTCTCCGGCGCCAATGGCGTCGAGCCATCCGGCTGGTTTATCGGTCGGCTCGGCGCTCGCCGAACTCCCGCCACATGCCGCCGCGAGAATCGCTACCGCAGCGATCGCAGCAAATCCTTTCACTCGTCTCACGCTAGATCCTCCCTATGCGTGCGTCGCCTGCGGTACATCCGCAAGTTCGAGCACATGCTCTGACCTCCAGGCCAGGTGTACCTGTTTCCCCTTAGCGGCGTAGGCATCGGCCGATGTGC
>RGCW01000089.1 GCA_009919005.1 Candidatus Aquidulcis sp.
AGATGAGGAGGCTGGCGCCAATCCTGCGCAGTGCAAATTTCAGCATCCCCCCTCCTTCCTTGCGTGCCGACGCATCTGCCGAATCCTAGCCGATCCCTACCCCGTGGCGCCGCTCTCGGCGCGCGCGCTGAGGCGCGGCACGGAGAGAAAAGATGGATGGGAGAAAGAGAAGGGGCGGGACTTTCGTCCCGCCCCTTCTGCAGTTCACCCGAGGGTGATGAGAACCCGATCAGTTCGCGAGGGAGAGATCCCCTGCGTTCCAGAGCGGACCGGCCTGTGTTGGGTTCTGAAGGAACCCAACGACCTTGTCGCTCACGAGTTCGATCCCCATCCAGTAATAGAGTGGGATCTCAACCGTGGTTGCCGCCATGATCTCCTGGACCTTGGCTGCAGCCGCGGCGATCTCATCCAGATCGATGGTGCCCTTGATGATGTCCAGCTGGGCATCAAGTTCAGGGTCATTCACCTTGGCGTCGTTCTGGCCGTCTGGCTCAACCTTGCTTGAGTGGTACACGCCGTAGAGCGAGACCGCCTCAATGCCCGAGCTGTACTTGCGCACTGGCTTCATCGTCGTGCAGAACTCGAGGATGGCCGAAACGCCGTCCTTCTCCACGATGCCGTCGCCGTTGCTGTCAACCCAGCCTGCGTCGGTGAGTGTCTTCTTTGCAGCTGCCAGGTCGAACTTGACCGGGGTCTGCTCCTTGTAGAACCAGGCGAGTGGGGTGACGCTTGACGAAGCGATCACGCCCGCCTCACCGAGGATTCGGCTCCAAATGGCTTCTTTGTCCGTTGCCTGGGCAATGGCCTTGCGGATTGCAGGGTCAGAGACTGGGCAGCCGCCACCACGCGTCGTCTTGAGCGGCTCAAGGATTGAGCAGTCATCTGGCGAGTGGTTCGGTCGGAAGAACTCGTATGTGAAGACGCTCTGTGGGCGCTGCTGCGCACCAAGATCCTTGGTGGTTGCAAACGCGTTGCCATCAAGGTCGGTCACGATATCGAGTTCGCCTGCGCGGAACTTCGCAATACAGGTGTCTGGGTCACCGCAGACCACATACTTGATGCGGTCGAGTTTTGCACCCTCTCCGCTGTATGGGTTCTTCCACTTGTCGTTGCGGACCATAACGGTCTCAACGCCTTCGGTGCGGCTCTCAAACTTGAACGCGCCCGAGGTTGGAACATTCGGCAGGTCCTCTGGTCGGAAGCCGGCGCCGAGCACCATATCCGTTGCAGGGTTGCCCGAATTGATGTCGAACTTCTCGAAGTAGTGCTTTGGCATGATGCCGACGCCG
>RGCW01000090.1 GCA_009919005.1 Candidatus Aquidulcis sp.
CGGCCGACCAAGGATGGTCGGCCCTACCTTCAAGGTCCTCAGCTAACATTCCGGTCTCCCTCTGCTGCTCCCTTTGAGTTCTGCCTCTCACCATGCCCACTTGCCCCCTCGTCTACGCCATCACCCCTCCACGCAAAACTCCTCATACAGCCCTTTGGCTTTGAGGATGATGGGGAGCTGATTGGGCGCCTTGGGATCGTAATGGTCGATGATCTGCAGGCAGCGGCGGAGCGCATCCTCACGCTTCCCGTGATGGAAGGCGATCTGGACGGCGAACAAGTCCAATTGGATGCGCAGGGATTGGCGATCGCTCCGGTCGCATTTCGCCGCCCCGGCGTCCAGGGCCTGCAGGGCTTCGTCGATCTGTCCCGCCGAAAGGCAGCTATCGGCTAGGTCCAGATACCAGGATTCCCAGATGATCTGGAAGGAAGGTTTCTGCTGGTATAGGCGGTAGGTCGAATTCCCGATGAGTTCGGCGAGCTCGATGGCGTAGCGGACGAAAGCGATGGCCTCGGCGTAGAATCGGCAGCCATGCGCCAGCTGATACACCCGGTTGTAGGTCTTCAGCAGTTCGGCGAAGCCTTCTCGCTTCAGGTGATCGGGTTGGTGGCCGAGCTGCCGGAGGGTCATCTTCGCCAGGGCCACGACCTCGCCGGGGTTGCCGTAGAGGAAGCAGAGCCGGGCGTATTCCTGGCAGGTCTCCGCCAGCTGCTTAGGCGGAGTCTTGTGCCCGGCCTCGAGTTCTTTGACCAGTTCCACCTTCCAAAGCGTTGCGTAGTGTTTCGCATTGTCGTCCCAGCGGTCCGGATTGCCGGGGCGGAGGTGGGGCGGGAACTCGTCCGGCTTGGGCTTCTTGCGAGGCGCCTTGCAAGGGCCGAGCTCGTTTTTGAAGAGCGCGTTGAAGTCGGGCAGATCGTCGGAGTGGAGCTCAAAGGGAAACCGGAGACCGGAAAGTTTGATCGGTCTCGAGGTAGGGGCAGCACCACGTGCTGCCCCAGTTTTTACTTCTTTGCGCCAGGGTAAACGACCGCTTCGCACTTTTTGAAGCGCTTCAGCACATTGAGCATCACTGGGTCATTCTTGCGGTGCACGGCAACGGATAGGATCACATTGGCTCCGAGAGCTTTCATCAGTTCTCGTGAGACGATGGTCTGTCCGATGAGGTACATGCCCAGACGCTTGGCCTTTGACTGGATCACGATCACTTTCTTTCCCTTCACTTTGAGTC
>RGCW01000010.1 GCA_009919005.1 Candidatus Aquidulcis sp.
GGCGATCGCCCACCTCGAAGCCAGCAGGAGTGGTGAGAAGAAGGTCACCTACCGGCTGCGCGACTGGCTCGTCAGCCGTCAGCGCTATTGGGGGACGCCGTTCCCGATCATTCACTGCGAAACCTGCGGTCCAGTCGGCGTTCCTGTGGAGCAACTCCCGGTCACCCTTCCCGAAGACGTCGACTTCAAGTCAACAGGCGAGTCGCCACTGAAGACGGCCACCGAGTGGCTCAATGTCCCCTGCCCGAAGTGCGGCGGCCCTGGTCAGCGCGAGACCGACACGATGGACACCTTTGTCGATTCGTCGTGGTACTGGTATCGCTATCTCTCGCCAAAGAACGAGCGTGGGCCCGTCGATCGAGAGCTCGTGGATACCTGGTGCCCAGTTGATCAGTACACCGGCGGTGCGGAGCATGCCGTGATGCATCTGCTCTACTCACGCTTCTTCACCAAGGCGATGCGTGACCTTGGGCTGATTGGCGAATCCGAACCGTTCACGCGCCTCTTCAATCAGGGGCAGATCCTCGGGGCCGACGGCGAGCGCATGTCGAAGTCGCGCGGCAACGTGCAAGACCCCGACGAACTCGTCAACAAACATGGCGCCGACGCAGTGCGTCTCTTCCTGATGTTCATGGGCCCGTGGGATCAGGGCGGTGCCTGGTCGTCGAGCGGCATCAGCGGTATGGTGCGATTCCTTGGCCGCATCTGGACCCTCGCGCTTGACCCACACGGCAAGGAGCCGGGTGATCCGAACTCTGGCGTTCTGCCAGAAGGACAGGATCAGGCCGCGGGTGAGGCGGCCGTGCGCCGTGCAGCACACAAGGCGCTCGGCGGCGTGGGCGCCGACATCGAGGCCTTCCGCTTCAACACCGCCGTCGCCAAGCTGATGGAGCTTGCCAACGCGCTCTTCCCGTATCGCGGGAGTTCGGTGGCTGGCACCGCCGCGTGGAACGAGGCAATCCACTACCTGCTCGCCGGCCTTGCGCCGATGGCGCCACACCTCGCTGACGAGATGCATAGCCGCGTGCAGGCGGCCGTAGGCATTACCGATTCCGACCCGCGCTGGATGTCGATCCATCAGTGCCCATGGCCAACCGTCGATGTGAGCCTGCTCATCGAGAGCACCCGCGAACTGCCGGTGCAGGTCAACGGCAAGCTGCGCGACAAGCTCACCGTAAGTGCCACTGCATCCGAAGCTGAGATAGAAGCGCTCGCCCTCGCCTCACCAAAGGTGCAGCTCGCCCTTGAGGGGCGCGCGCCAAAGAAGGTCATCCACGCCGGCGGACGCCTCGTCAATATCGTCGGCTAGCGAACGGCGCATCTGCGCCGCAAAGACCAGAAGCTAGTTCGCGAGAAGCGCCAGCATTGCCGCAACGTCAATCGTTGCGGTCATCACCGTTCCGTCGGCCCCAGGCGTCAAGACGATGTCGCTCATTGGTAGTCCCGCCGTCGCATCGGACCCTTCAATCTTTCCATCCTTGATCGCCGCCGCCAGCGCCTGGGCAAGTTCGTTGGAGATCGTTCCGGTGAGCGCGGCTGTCTTATCGGTTCCGATCACAGTCAAGTCCGCAAATGAAGAGAAGGTGTCAGCCGTCATGGTGAAGTGCGTTCCCTCTGGCAACACCAACTTCCCCGTCTTGCCACCCTCCATGAGTAGGTTGACGTCGTCCACCCCGAGGCCACCGAACTCAAACACAACGTTGGTGCCCGTGACGCCGCTATCGCCGCCAAACGAGGCGGGGAGTGTCGGCATCGTGATCTTCGCGCCATCGGCGCGGATCTCCACGATCGCACCTTCTAGGCCAGCTGCCTGAATCTGCTCAGTGGCGATCTTGTTGATTGCCGGAGTCACCACGAGCACCCACGCGCCGACGAGAACCCCCGCGATGACCCCGAGGGCGATGAGGAGTTTGCGCTTCTTGCTCATCTTCTTCTTTGGCTGAGCGGCTCCCTCAACGGATTCCTTTGCCACGGTGCACCTCATGCTGGCGGGCTGAACCAGAGGTTCTGATTTACAGCCCGCACACTCTACGCGAGGGCTGCGCAACGGAGTAGGCTAGGTGCAACGCGGCGGCCTGCCGCAGGGGTTAGGGAGGGTGCATCGTGGGTGAGGTCAAGATTGGCGCGCTGGTATGGCCGCAGTTCACCGAGTGGAAGTCGGTCAAGTCGATGGGCGTCACCGCCGACCGCGTGGGCTTCGACACCCTCTGGACCTGGGACCACATGTACCCGATCATCGGCAACCCGAACGGCCCCATGTTCGAGGGCTGGTCGACGCTCGTCTCGTGGGCCGAGAACACCTCCAAGATTCGCATCGGCCTCATGGTCGGCGCCAACACCTTCCGTGAGCCAACCCTCACCGCCAAGCTCGCCACCACCCTCGACCACATCTCCAACGGCCGCGCCATTCTTGGTGTGGGTGCCGCCTGGTTCGAAGAGGAGCACCAGCATTTCGGCCTGAACTTCGGCGACGGCTTTCCTGAGCGACTCCGCTGGCTTGGCGAGGCGCTACCGATCATGCGCGGCATGCTCGACGGCACCGAACCGACCGCCACCGGCCCGCGCTACAAGGCGAAGACGGTGCGCAACCTTCCGCTTCCAATTCAGAAGCACCTGCCGATCCTGATCGGCGGCGGCGGCGAGCAAGTCACCCTGAAGCTCGTTGCCAAGTACGGCGACGCCAACAACGTCAGCGGCACGCCTGAGCAGGTCGCGCACAAGGAAGAGGTGCTGCTGAAGCACTGCGAGACCCTTGGCCGCGATCCGAAGACCATCGACCGCACCGTCGGCATTGGCAACGTGGTGATTCGCAACGATGCCTCCGAGGCGCTGCGCATCCACAAGGCTCAGTTCGTCGCCAACGGCATCAACCCTGCATGGGAGAACCAGCCGGTCGGCACCGTCGATCAGGTCGTCGAGCACCTCGCTCCGTACCTAAATATCGGCTATCGCCATCTGATCGCTGGCTTCTCTACCCCGCACGATGAGGAGTCAATGATCCGCTTCGCTGAAGAGGTGCTGCCGAAGCTCAAGCAGATCTAGGCGCGCGCCACTTCATGGTGGCGTGGTACGTGTACGATATGTTTGCTCCGCCATGCTGGCGTCGTGCTGCAGAAGTATCGCTTGCCACTCCTACTCGCAGGCCTTGTGTTCGCCTCGGTACTCTCCGTTGGTCTCTCGTCACCACCAGATCTCGCGCTAGAGCTATCTCCGTCACCAGCTCTCAACATATCCCAAGAACCGACGCAGGAAGGTGCCCTGCGCGTTGAGGTCAGTGGAGCAGTAGCCATTCCGGGTGTGTACACGCTTCCCGCCGGATCCCGATTGATCGACGCCATCTCGGCCGCAGGTGGATGGGGCGAGCGAATAGACCCACTTCGAATTGAGATCTGTTTGAACCTGGCCGCTCCACTCATTGATGGATCCGCAATTCGCGTGCCGTCGCGCGATGATCGATTCCTCTTGGGCACCCAGGGGATTCTGTGTGGCACGCTCTACGCGGCTCCGGGCGAAATTGCGGCTGCTGATATCAGCGGCTCTTCAGCTGCGACAGCGACTGGCGGAAAAATTGACCTCAACTCTGCTACAGCGGAACAGCTTGAATCTCTGCCAGGAATCGGCCCTGTCACGGCAGCAAAGATCGTCGCTGCGCGCAAGGTGCTGCCATTTCTCATCGTTGACGACCTTCGCACCCGAGGGATCATTAGTGAACGTGTCTTGCAGCAAATACGCCTTCTCGTTACGCCGTGAGCAACCGGCGCCGTAGGGCGCCACGATTCGGGGGGCGCCCAGGAAGTGCCGCGATCGCCGCTGTCATTACGGCGCAGGTATCGCTACTCCCCCTGCCGCTGAGGTCTTTGCAGTCCGGCGCCAACATGGCCGTCCTCGGATCAATCGGCTTGTTTGTCGTGCTGATTCATCAACATCAGACACAACGAGTACAGAACATAAAGGCCGCACTCTTTGGGGTACTACTGGTTAGTCTTCGACTATCTCTGTTCGGTCCATCAATTCCTGCAAATGTGACAGATCGATACCTAGTGCCGACTGGTGAAATTCAAGCGAGTGTCACTGCCGTCCTTGCGCCTCTCAGAGGCTCCCAACGCTTCATCGCTGACCTAGGTGGCAACCACATCCAGGTGGAGGCCCCGCCCAATCCCAACGTCCGCGTCGGTGACACAATTTTTGCAAACTTTGAACAGCGATCAGTCACCGCGGAGACTTCAGAGAAGCTTCGCATTCGCGGCATTTCTGCTTCGACACGGACGCGGAGCATCCGAATCGTGGCACGAGGGAGCCTTCTTGAAGCCATTCGCTCAGGACTCGGTGACAACATTGAGCGCGTCCTGCCAGCGCCCGCAGGGGGTCTGGCAGCCGCAATCGTGATTGGCTTGCGCGAACGAGTCGACGAGCGTTTGGCGTCGGACTTCACAGCGACGGGTCTAGGCCATGTGGTAGCACTTTCAGGTTGGAATGTCGCGATTACGATGGCGGTAGCCGATCGGTTGGCCAGGCGCCTCTCTGCACGAGGTCGTCGGCCGCTCCTCGTTGCAGTCGCGATTGGATATGGAATCTTTGCGGGTTCGAGTGCGAGTGTGATTCGAGCGAGTTTTATGGCTGCAGCTGCACAAATCGGCGCGGCCTCTGGGCGGCCAGGATCTGGTGCCGTTGCCCTTGCGCATGCCGCACTCGCTTTGATGGTGCTAGATCCAGCAATTGCTGCCGATCCAGGATTCCGTCTTTCCGCTTTAGCCACTGCCGGACTACTTGCAAAGAGTCAACAATGGTCGGCCCGAGCGGCACGTGCAGGTCAAAATCTTCCGACTACTCTCCGGCGCGGCTGGCTGCTCATCGGAGAAGACGTCGCTGTTAGCTTAGCGGCACAAGCAGCAACCCTCGGATTAGTGATTGCACTCTTTGGGCGAATCGCCGTGTGGTCAATACCGTTGACGCTCCTCATTGCCCCACTCATCGCACCAGCGACCGCCGCGGCGCTGATCGCGATTGTTGCGGGAGTCCTTGCCCACGTACTACCGCCGCCTATTGCATGGCTTGCCACAATCCTTGCCGCTCCCGCCGCAGCGCTATTCAGTACGGCTGCATGGATCGCACAATTCGGTGCAAACCTTCCAGCGGGTGGTATTGATATCCCCCGCTCATTCACACTCCTATTAGGTATCCTTATCGGGGTTGCTGGAATTTGGTTGCTTGCGCGCACCGAACCAAATCTTCCAGACGAACCAAGTTTTCAACAGCCTTCCCCATCACGTTCAGCAACAACTCGTCTCGCCATTGGTGTCGCGACATTAATGACAATCACTTCACTGACCTCTTTGGGAAATACGGCGCCAACTGGAATCCTGCGCATCACCGCACTCGATGTGGGTCAAGGAGATGCAATTCTCATTGAGGTATCTGGTCGCCGGATGCTCATTGATGGGGGACCCGATCCAATGCGGCTGAGCGCTGAGCTTGATCGAATCGTGCCATCCTGGGACCGTCGGATTGATGTCCTCGTCGCCAGTCATCCGCATGAAGATCATCTCGCAGGACTACCGAAACTCATGGATCGATACCGAGTCACCACTGTGATCGGATCTGAAGAGCGTGGCGGCGGTCCTGCTTCAACAAGTTGGAGAGAGACGCTGCAGCAACACCAAGTTTCTTACCATCAGGTCTTCACTGGTGATGCTTTTTCCGTTGGTATCGCGCGATTCTCAGTTCTCTGGCCAGACAAGTCATACCTTTCAATGCCCCCCACGAACGACGGACGAGCGCTCAATGATCGATCGGTAGTCCTTCGACTTGACATCCCCGGGTTTAGTGCGATTTTTACTGGGGATATTGAGAGCGATATTGATCAACGTATTTTGAGAAACGTCAGCCAAGGGGTTGACCTATTGAAGGCACCACACCATGGAAGCAAGACCTCGGCAGGGAGAGAGCTCCTAGAGAAACTCAACGCTCGAATTGCAATCGTATCGGTCGGAGCAAAGAACTCGTATGGGCATCCATCACCAGATACCTTGCGAAGGCTTGGGGAGCGTGGAGCTTTGGTTGAGCGTACAGATCTTGATGGCACTGTCATGGTTTCCATTGACGTGCGACATCCTGAGCAGATCCTCGTTCGCGATGCTCGTGGTCAACGACGTGCACCTGAGCGCTTATCTATCGGGCACAGGCAGCCAAGCGTGATTGCGAGTAACGCCTCCCTGCCGTCACGAATGGTTTCCGTAGGCCTCTCTCTTGGGGTCGCAGGCTGCCCCATCCCACGCGCTAGGATCCGCCCATGGGAACTGCACCGATCCTCCTAGCCTGGGGCGACGATCTCCTCCTCATCGAAGAGGCGGTGGCGGCGCTGGGCGCCCGCATGGCCGCCGAGGATGCGATGGGGGGAGGTCTCCCCGAGAAGGTACGCCTCAAGGCGGAGGGGCGCGGCTCTGGTGACGGGGCCGAGGTGCTTAGCGAGCTCCGTCGCCGTCTCGGCACGGGCGGCCTATTCGGGGGCGGCTCGTTGGTCGTCGTGGCGGGGGCTGGACGTCTCGGACGCACCAAGGACCTGCGCGCGAGCCTAAACGACACGCTGGCGAATATGGCGCCAGGAAATGGAGTCGTCTTGGTGGATCAGCGGGCACGTCGCCCAAACCTGAAGGGGGCGCGTCCCGACGGACCAGGCGAACTTGGCCTGCTGGTGCAGGATCGCGGCGGGAGCATCGTCCAATGCATCTCCCCGGGGCCGGGCGAGTTGGCGTCGTGGCTGCTGGCACGAGCGAAGGCTGCCGGTCGCGAGATCGCCGGCGATGCGGCAAAGTCGATCGCCGAACGACTCGGCGCCGAAGTACGTGAGCCAGACCTTGATCGCAGTGGTATTCGCATGACGGCGGCCGTCGAGCTCGAGAAGTTGATGCTGGCGATTCCCTCTGGGCCAATCTCGCTCCGCGCGGTTGACGCCCTTGTTGCCGATCGCGGTGTTGGCTCACTCTTCGCCTTTGCCGACGCCATCGTGTCGCGCAGTGGCACGTTGGTTGCAAAGCACCTGCTTCGCGCGGTCAGTGAGCCAGGGCCGATGGTCGTGGCAACGCTGCATCGCAAGCTGCGTGACCTCGCACAGATTCATGGCGCGACCGTTGTCGAGGGTGCCTCAGTGGCAAGCGCCGCTCGCACCATTGGTATGCATGAGTTCCCCGCTGGCAAGCTTGCCGAGGCAGCGCGCAAGTGGAGCAGTGCCGAGATCGCCGATGCGATTAATGGGCTAGTGGAACTCGATGCGATCAGTAAGAGTGACGGCGAGCGGGCCTGGGGACCGGCGCTGACTCGCTGGAGCGCTGCGCGCATTCGCTAACGCAGCGCTCCGAGCGCGTCGTATCTCAGCCTTCGCGCTTCTCCGGAACCCCCTGCAGCAAATACCAGCCGACGAGCATCGTTGCGAGCAGGGTGAGTAGACCAACCGTGTATGCGCCGGTGCCGAGCACAGGGAAGAGGAAGTAGATCGTGGCGCCATAGAGCAGACCGCCGATCACTTGCGAACCCTTACCCACGAGTCCGTAGAGGCCGTAGAACTCACCAAGCTGCTTCGGTGGAGATAGCCGATACATAAGGATTCGGTCAGCTCCCGAGAGGCCTCCGAAACCGAAGCCGAGGATCACCCCTGCCAAGATGAACGGAATCGGCGAAACGAAGACCGAGCCGATGACCAGGGCGATTGCCCAGAGCGTCAGCACTCGATTCAACGTCGCCTTTGGTCCCTGGCTGTCCGTGAGGCGTCCCCAGACGAGGCCGCCGATGACGGCGGTCGTTGCTAGCGCAACCAGCACGTAATTCGCTTGGCTCTGGGTGAAGCCGACCGCCTGCACCGCAAAGATCGCCATGATCGAAATGACGGTGTTCTGCGCATCGGTGTAGAAGAAGCGCGCCGTCAGGAAGCGTTTCAGCCCTGGGTACTTTCCAAGTTCGCGAATAGTGCTGAGCGTTGCCATTAGCGAGTTTCCGCTGGTCGCTCGTCCGGCTGGCTCAGGAACCTCTTTGATGAAGATGAAGATTGGAAGTGCCAGGATTCCAAATAACACTGGGGCGATCACAAAGACCTGGTTTACGCTCAGGCCACCAAAGAGAATGATGACACCAATAAGGATGGTTCCCAGATAGCCCAGACCATTTCCTAGGCCTGACACCCACCCTCGATTTTCTGGGGTGCTAACGATGCGGATCGTTGCGTCGTAATACACAAGCGCCGACTGGTAGCCAAAGTTTGCGATCACGAAAAGCAGCACCCCAACGCCAACAGGCACCGAAGGAATGAAGATTGCCGGAACGATCGCCAAGAGCGTAAAGAAGAGCAGATACGGTAGGCGTCGACCAGCACGATCGGAGATCGCACCGATCGCAGGCGAAATTAATGCGTTGATGCCAACGGAGAGGGCGATCGAGATCTGCAGCCAGAGGTTTCCTTGTGATTCACCGAGCCCTTGCTCGCTGGTCAGATATAGACCGATCGCATACGAGAAGATTCCGTACGACCAGATCGTGTTGGCCAGGTCATATAGGGTCCACGAGGCGATCCAGGTCGCCGGAACGGTGATCTTGACGCCGCGTGCGGCGCTTCGTGTAGCCATGTGCTTCCTCCCTTTACCGAGAGCTCAGCGCGGGCACGCTGTCGCCTCGGTCATAAGACAGGATGAGGGGTAACGGGCGCTAGCGCCCCCCGTGGCGCGCAGCGCGCGTCGCAGGATCGCCGCGGCAGAAGGCTAGGATGCAGGCATGCCTCCCGCACGAAAACGGCACCCCTCGGCACGGTTGAGCCCGGCTCGATCCTGGGCACGGAGCCTTCAGCGCCGCCGCCCCAAGCTGACCGACGACATCTTGTCGGGCCTAGCGAGTCTGTACGGCACGCCCGCCTGGAAGCCGCGAATGGACCCGATCAGCGAACTCATCACAACGATCCTCAGCCAGAACACCAGCGATATCAATGCGGAGCGAGCCTTCACGGCACTGCGCGATCGCTACCCAGATTGGGCGGCGATTGAGGCTGCGCCCGTGCGCTCAATCGCTGCCGTCATCAAGAGTGGTGGTCTTGCAGCGCAGAAAGCGCCACGCATCAAAGCGGCGCTGCGGGCAACTCGCGAGAGAAGCGGCGCATACGACTTGACCTTTCTCACTGCGATGGAACCCCTCGCGGCACGTGACTGGCTGACCGCTATCCCTGGGATTGGCCCCAAGACTGCCTCAATCGTCTTGCTCTTCTGTTTCGGTATGCCGCTAATGCCCGTTGATACCCATGTTGAGCGAGTGTCAAAGCGCATCGGACTGTTGCCGACAACAGCGAGTCTGCAGTTCGCACATGATGCATGGCTGGATCTGGTTGAACCGAAACGAATGTATGAGGCGCACGTTGCCCTGATCCGACATGGTCGAGGACACTGTGACGCGCTTCGACCAGATTGTGAGCGGTGCCCGATTCGACAACGATGCAGATTTGTTGATCGGCGAGCACCTTAAGATTCGTCAGCGTTACTTATCACCCTCCATAAATGCGCGTGACTGTGCCCACGGCGCGGTCGTGAAACGCAGATCGCTACGGTGGTTTGACTCGTTCAGCCCAAGCGCAACCACCTCGACCGCAGCGCCCGTCGGAAGCGCGAGGCGTGGTCCACCATTGGGGAGCGTCGCATCGGCGAGAGCGAGGAGTCGAACATCATCGGCACCGGTTGCATGTGCCAAGACGCTCCATGGGCCGAGGGCGCCGAGACCGTCGGTCACACGGATCGGATGGCCACCACAGGTACAGGAGGCGGCACGCCGACCGAGTGCCATTGCTGACGCTGAATCCGCCACGATGGTGAGATGGGCGGAGGCGAGAGCGCGTCGCACCTCCTCAACTCGTTCGCTCTGATCAAGCAGCCTGGTCGCGTCACCACCACAGAGGAAGAGGGTCGTCGGTTCGAGAACTTCGTGCGGTAGATGCGCCACGATCGTCGCCTCGCGGCCGACGGCAGAGAGCAGGTGCTGCAGCGTGCGAGCCTGTCGATCGTCGTCAGATGCAAGCGAGGCGATCAGCAGGGGTCCCGGCTGCGAAGCGAGCCACCGCAACGCCTCTGGCCATGCGTGGGCTGAGCGTCCAAGACCGCCACCGGAGAGATAGAGCGTTGCCATGAGGTGATCCTAGTCGGGCTGCGCCATACTCACCCCATGGCGGCGGATGTGACTCCAGGACGTCTTGTGCTCATTGGCTCAGGGGAGATCGGCCCCTCTATGGCGCCGCTCCACCGAAGTTTGGTCGCCACGCTTCCAGCGCGCAGCACCCCATCCTCCCTCGTCGCCCTCGACGGCAGCTACGACTTTCAAACAAATCGGGCTGAGATGGGCGAAAAGATCGCAGTCTTCTTTCGTTCAAAGGTGGGCATTCCCACGACCGTCATCGGACTCCCTGAAACGGATCGCGCCGGCGCTGACCTTGCACCGTCGGCCCTTGCGCCAACGATCGCTGGCCTTACTGCCGCCAACTTGATCTTCCTTGGGCCTGGCTCGCCTTCTCGGGCACTACGCAGATGGGGTGGCACACCTATCGTCGAACAGCTGATCGCCCGTATTCGAGGGGGCGCGACGTTGATCACCTCATCGGCAGCGGCCGCGGCGTCAGGTCGCGTCACGATCCCCGTCTACGAGATCTACAAAGCGGGAGCGAATCCAGCCTGGCTTGATGGACTTGATGTGCTTGGGGCACTCACCGGCCTTCAAGTCGCGGTCGTACCACACTGGAACAACAATGAAGGAGCCACCCACGACACCTCTCGCTGTTTCATTGGTGAAGGGCGTCTGCAGCAACTTGAGCGCACCCTTCCAAATGGCACTGCCGTTCTCGGCATCGACGAACACACGGCGCTCACGATTGACCTTGGCGCGCAGAGCGTCACGGTGAGTGGCAAGGGTGCGGTGACGATTCGCATCCCTGGCGTCGGTGAAACGGCGATGCACAGTGGCGCAACTGAGTCGCTAACCACCTTTGCGGCGCGATTCGGTACAGCGGCAGGAGCACCGCGCAGGTCACTCCCGGCGATCGGCTCACCCACTCCCGAGCCAGAGCATGTCGCTGGGGTGGATGTCACCGAAGCGGTTGAACAGCTCATTGCCTTGCGAGCCACCGCACGCACGGAGCGACGCTTTAGCGATGCCGATGCGCTTCGCGCAGCCATTGAGGCGCTTGGTGTAGACCTTATTGACGAGCCGACAGGGGCGCGCTGGAGCGTTCGAGGCTAGCGACCCTATCGCGTAAATCGCGCGCCGATGCTCCCCATGCGACGCAAGAGAAAACTCGGCACCAGCCCTAAGCATCGCGCCATGATCGCGTTGATCCAACCTGGAACCACAATGGCGCGCCCATCACGAAGCGCCTCAAGCCCGACGCGCGCCACCATATCTGCCGAAGTAAGCAGAGCGCTAGGTACGCCAGAGCTCTGACTCAGTCCTCCCCGCTCTTGGAACCCAGTTGGAGTAAATCCGGGGGCAAGACACGTCACCCGGATCCCGAACGGCTTCGCCTCTTCATGCAGCGCAAGGGTGAAGTGGCGCACGTAGGCCTTTGTTGCCGCGTAGGTGGTAAATCCTGGGAAGGGAATGAATGAGGCGAGTGAGGCCACATTGAGAATGCCCCCGCGCTTCCGTGGTGCCATTGCGATGAGGGCGGCGCGAGAGAGCAAGGTCAGCGCAGTCACGTTAACCGCAATCTCGTTGGCCTCTCCAGGACCATCAAGGTCCCGAAGTGCACCAAACCGCCCGTACCCAGCGTTGTTGACGAGAATCTCAATTGGTCGGGTGTCATCTGCGATGCGGGCTTCAACGGTCGCCACATCGGCAGCGTCTGAGAGGTCAGCAACAATCGTCTCGCATGTCGCGCCAAACTCGGCAGCGCGGGCGGCTACACGAGCGAGCTCATCTGCTCTACGCGCAACAAGTACCAAATCGTGGCCACTCGATGCCAGCCGCAGCGCGAGACGCTCGCCTATCCCCGACGAAGCGCCAGTGACCAGTGCGATTGGACGTGACATGAGAGGAGTATGCTCTCCATATGCAAGTTCTGCTTGAGATCGTCCTTCGCACCGCAGCGGTCTACCTCTTTCTCCTACTCGGCCTCCGCCTTCTAGGGCGGGGCGAGGCGGCTCAATTGCGAACCATTGACCTCGTCCTCCTCCTGGTGTTGGCCAACTCCCTCCAGAACGCCATGGTTGGCGCTGATACCAGCGTGCTCGGGGGCATCGTGGCGGCGGCAACCCTGCTGGTGTTGGCGCGGCTTCTTCGCATAGCTGAGATGCGATTCCCACGACTTCGACAAGGAATTGAAGGTGAGCCGATGCTCTTGGCGCGCAATGGTCGCGTCCTTCAACGAGGCCTCACTGCAGCGAACATGACAACCAGCGATCTCGCACGTGCCGCCCGCCGCGTTGGCATCGACGACATCTCCCACATCAAGTTGGCAATCTTGGAGGCCGATGGCGAGGTCAGCGTGATCGGGGGTTCCACCGCTTCGGTCGTGCCACGACGTACCAGTCGCCCCCGAACGCCAAAACGCGCACGCTCCTAGAGGCAGGCTGGGCGGTTTGGTAGGGGGGCCTGGACTCGAACCAGGAACCGCCGAGATATAAGCTCGGTGCTCTAACCATTGAGCTACCCCCCCTTGGGGGATCTACCGCATCAGTATGGGGTCAATGGGCGGCTCGCGCTACTTCACCACCACGGTCATCTCAAAGGCCTCGCGCTGATCTCCCAACGTGCAGACCACCGTGACGACGGAGCTTCCCGCCGTTGCGCCTGCCCGCCAGGTAAAGGTTGCGCTCCCACGTATGGGAATCTCAGCGGTCGTCGGCCCATCACCAGTTCGCGCGGCGAGCGGCACGCCAATCTCGCAGATTGAACCGTAGGCCGCACGCACCTGGAGGCTCACCTCGGAGCCTGGCTTCACGACGGGGAGAGCATCAACCGATAGCGCGATCGGCGCGGTGATATCGGGGGTCGGCCGTCCACTTGGCTCAAGTGAAACCTGTGGGGTTGCCTCGGCCGAAGGATCATCTGACCCAGGTGCGCTGCCGGTGCTCGGTGAGCACTGATTCACGACGAGGCCCAACACGATGAGCGCCAGCAGGATCGTGCCGCAGCCGACGCCCTGGCCGGACCGCTCGTCGTTGTCAGGCGTGCCCCCACCAGAGGTCTCTGTATAGGAGATGCCCGTCCCGGGGATGCCGACGGTTCGGCGGACCCCGCGTCGACCAAGCGTGACGCGCGCTCCGCGGACGCCGGCGGAGAGCGAGAGCCCGCCCTTGCTCAGGTTGAGGCTCAGGCCTGGGGCAATGCGAATTCGGCGGAAGAGTCGAAATCCCATCTACGCATCGTGCCACGCCGGCACGCGACCTGTGAGGAGGGCTCGGCTATGGTGCGAAGGCGAGTCCAAACGCACAACAGGCGAGACCGACGGCGCTGATCTCCCAGCCTCGTTGGCGCACAGCGATCGATGTGCTCCAGCCGAGGGTAAGCCCAACGATCACGAGCCCGCCACCAAGAAGCTGCGCGGGCAGATTTGCGGCGCCACTCGCGCTGATGATTGACCACGCCACCAGATGCAACGCCGCGGCAGCCACCCGCGCAAATCGTTCACCCGTACGTACGACAAGTCCACGCACCCCAGTCTCTTGATCACGTCGGAAATCGGCGAGGGCGTTTTGCAGCGCCAGAGCACTGCCGCCAGGGATCGCAGCGATGCAGAGGAGAAGGATCTCTTGCGACGGTTCACGACCCGCTGCGCTCCAGGCAAACAGCGGGATGAGTGATACCCCAACGGCAAACGGAACAAACGACGCCAATGTGCGCTTGAGGAGAACGTTGTAGAGGTAGCCGAGTGCAGCGCCGGCTGCGGCGATCTGCACGCTCACGGGCCCCAACAGGCTGGCGGCGCCAAGCCCCACCGCTGCACTTGTTGCGATCACTGTTCGGGCGGTGCGAGCTTCAACCTCTCCGGTGGCGAGGGGCTTCTCAGCGCGGCCGATATCGGAGTGGCGATCGAGTAGATCATTGAGCGCGCCGATCGAGGTGTGGATGCCGAGCATCGTGATCGCCGCGAGGGCCGCGTGGTCTGCCCCACCGCCCGCCACCAGAGTGAGCCCAGCAGCAACGAGAGCGTTCAGGGCGGTCGGAAGTGGGTGCGCGAGTCGAACGAGCGCTGGCAGTCTTCTCATGCAGCGAGCCTAGCGTGAGAGGAGTAGGATTGCGACTATGTCAACAGCCCCCGCGATCGTCGTCTCCGATCTGGTCAAGCGCTATAAAGGGGCAGACCGCAACGCCGTTGATGGCGTTTCATTTTCGGTAGAACAAGGATCGCTGTTTGCCCTCCTAGGACCGAATGGCGCGGGTAAAACGACCACCATCAGCATCCTGACCACGACCCTCGCCGCAACCTCGGGAAGCGTGCAGATCGCTGGGGCTGATCTTGCACACGACCAGTCTGAGGTTCGCCGCCGGGTCGGCATCATCTTCCAGAAGCCATCCCTTGATCGCGCCCTGACGGGCGAAGAGAACTGCCGCTTCCATGCCGCTCTCTATGGCGCCTACGCCTATCGACCATCCTTCGGCCTCATGCCGCAGGAGTATCGCGAGCGCATCGTCGAGCTGGGCGCTCTCGTCGGCCTCGACCGAGATGATCTCTTCAAGAAGATCTCGAAGTACTCGGGAGGTATGCGGCGCAAACTTGAGATCGCACGATCACTACTCCACAAGCCCCAGGTGCTCTTTCTCGATGAGCCCACCGTCGGCCTTGATCCTGAGTCGCGGCGCTCCGTTGCGGGATACCTTGACGCAATCCGTCGGAGTGAAGGAACAACCATGGTCCTCACCACGCACTACCTTGACGAGGTGGAGATCGCCGATCAGGTCTGCATCATTGATCGGGGCAAGATCGTGGCGAATGGCACGCCTGCAGAACTGCGTGTCGGGACGGGGGTTACCCGAGTTGAGCTGGAGGCCGCCGACCGTGTCGCCCTGGGTGCTGAAATTGAACGCCTCGGCCACACGCCGCAGACGATCTCCGCAGGGTTCGCCGTTGAGGTGCATGGCGCCGAGCCCGCCCACAAACTGCTACGCGACCTCACCACCCCACTCACCCGATTCGAAGTGCGTAGTCCAAGTTTGGAAGACGCGTATCTCAAGATCGTCGCGGCAACCGCTGACGACCGCGAAGAGTCGCCGCTCGACGATGCGCCGCGACGGAGCTTCCGTCGATGACCGTTCCCGTGACCTACTCAACGAAGGCGACCTTTAGCCTCCGGCGTGAAGCCTCGGCGGCTGCGGCGATCGCTGCTCGCGATGTCACCAAGTTGCTTCGAGATCCAATTCGACTCGTCGGCGGGCTCGTCTTCCCCGCCCTCTTCATCGGCGTTCTTGGTGGTGCATTCGCCTCCAACTTCCAGTCGCCGGGCATCGATTTGCTCCCATTCATCTTTGCTGGGCAGCTCGCTCAGGGGGTTTGGCAATCGTCGGCGCTCGGACTGGTCTCCATCCTTGAGGATCGTGAAAACGACTTCAGCCAGGAGATCTTCGTCGCGCCGATCGGCCGCCGAACGATCCTCGCCGGCAAGATCCTTGGTGAATCGCTCGTAGCCTTCCCGCAAGCCTTTACGGTGATGGCATTCGGCATCGTGCTTGGAATCCCGCTCACCCTGGCGCAGGTGCTCGAGATCATTCCCGCACTAATCCTGGTTGCGATCTTTGGCGCCTCGTTCGGCGCCTTGATCGTGAGTCTGCTCCCTAATCAGCGCTCAGCAAATCTCCTCTTCCCATTCATCTTCTTGCCGCAATTCTTCTTGGCGGGGGCATTCAACCCAATTCGCAATCTCCCCTGGTATCTCGACATCGTCAGCCACATCGCGCCGCTGCGCTATGCCGTGGATCTCGTCCGCGGCGCGTACTACGGCTATCCGAATCCCGCGGTGCTCGGTGACCCAGCCTGGACGGTTAGTGTCATTGCCATCGCGACCTTCGTCATGCTGACCCTAGGTACCTTCCTCTTCGTACGAAGCGAACGTAATCGCTAGCCGCCTCTCGCTTAGGCGCTACGTTCTCGGAGTACGCTAAGCCTTATCGGGGAAGTGACAGGCGACCTGATGACCCGATGAAACCTCACTGAGTTGCGGCGCCTCGGTTGTGCAGCGCTCAGGGTTACCAAGCTTCTCCTTGAGCCAGCAGCGCGTTTGAAAGGCGCAGCCACTCGGGGGATTTGATGGCGACGGCACATCGCCCTTCAGGATAATGCGCTTTCGCCGCTTCTCAATGGCGGGGTCTGGGATGGGAACGGCCGACAAGAGCGCAATGGAGTACGGATGCACTGGAGCGCTATTCAGTTCAGCTGATGGTGCAACCTCAACAATCTTTCCGAGGTACATCACGGCAGTTCGATCGCTGATGTGCCGCACGACTGAAAGGTCATGCGCAATGAACAGATATGCAAGCCCTAACCGTTGACGAAGTTCGCCTAGTAGGTTGAGGATCTGTGCCTGGACGCTCACATCAAGTGCGCTCACCGGCTCGTCGGCAACTACCAGATCGGGATTCAGTGCGAGGGCTCGTGCCACGCCGATCCGCTGGCGCTGTCCGCCGGAGAACTCATGGGGGTAACGCTCTGCAAAGCGCGGATCCAGGCCCACGAGCTCAAGTAGTTCAGTGACTCGAGCGCTCCGCTCAGCACCGCTCCCCACGTTGTAGATGTCAGCGGGTTCTCGAAGGATCGCGCCGACCGTCATGCGCGGATTCAGCGAGGCATATGGATCCTGAAAGATCATCTGCACCCGTCGTCGTAGATCGTGGAGCTCTCGCCCCTCGGCGGTGGCAAGATCATGGCCGTCAAAGTCAATCGTTCCAGCATTCGGCTTCACTACGCGCGTAATCGCGCGCGCCACGGTGCTCTTGCCACAACCAGACTCACCCACGAGGCCGAGGATCTCCCCTTTCGCCACCTCGAACGAGACGCCATCAACCGCGCGCACCTCAGCGACGGTGCGCTCACGCACGAGCCCCTCTCGAATCGGGAATCGAACCGCGAGCTCCTTGACCGTCAGCAGTGGCTGACCGCTCATCGTCGCACCCCCTCCGCACGCGGCAGTGGCCGCCCCTCGGCAACCTCTTCGGGGGCGACCGGATTGAAGCAGGCGGCCACGTGTGTTGCCGTTGGACCGCTGGTCACGATTGCCCCTGTGCCGCCATCGATCGGTGCAAGCACTGGCGTCTCGGTGGCGCAGCGATCGGTTCGCCAGGCGCAGCGAGCGTAAAACGAGCATCCGGTCGGGGTCTCAAGAAGATCGGGGGGGCGACCCTCGATCGGCACCAGTTTGCCGCCCGTTTCACCATCTAGGCGGGGAATTGAGCGCAGGAGGCCGACGGTGTACGGGTGCCGCGGATTGGCAAAGAGATCATCCGTGGTGCCGGACTCGATCACGGCGCCGGCATACATCACGTTGATGCGGTCGGCCATGCCCGCCAGCACACCGAGATCATGGGTTACCAGGATGGTGGCCGTGCCTCGCTCCTCAGTGAGTCGTCGCAATAGGTCAAGAACCTGGGCCTGAATCGTGACGTCAAGGGCCGTCGTCGGCTCGTCAGCAATAAGAACGCGCGGCTCAAGGGCAAGTGCCATTGCGATCATCACCCGCTGACGCATCCCCCCCGAGAACTCGTGCGGGTAGCTGCGCAGCCGCGACTCTGGATTTGCAACGCCAACCGCTGCGAGTAGATCAATCGCACGGGCTCGTGCCGTCTCCTTCGTGACCTCACGATGCGCTTGAATGGTTTCAATGAGCTGCTCTTCGATACGCAGTACCGGATTGAGCGACGTCATTGGGTCTTGGAAGATCATGGCGATCTCGCTGCCACGCACCTGGCGCAGCTCCTCCTCTTTGAGGGTGGTGAGCTCACGGCCCTCGAGCTTGACGCTCCCTCCCTCCACGCGGCCGGCGGGCTTCGGTAACAGGCCAACGATCGCCAGGTTCGTCACACTTTTGCCGCATCCAGACTCACCCGCCACCCCGAGGGTCTCCCCCTTGGCCAGGTCGAAAGAGACGCCATTGACCGCGTGCACAGCGCCATCGTGCGTGCGGAAGCGCACCACTAGGTCTCGAACCTCAAGAAGGCTCTGCTCACTCATCGTTTCAACTTCGGGTCGAGCGACTCGCGCAGCCCGTCTCCAAGCAGATTGAACCCAATTGCCGAGATCACGATGGCGCCCCCAATGAAGACCACGATATGTGGTGCGGTCTGCATAAAGCGACGCGCGTCGACGAGCATCGTCCCCCACTCGGGCGTTCGCGGGTCGGCTGGACCAAGGCCAAGGAAGCCGAGACCCGCAATGTCAATGATCGCTGTCGCCAAGACGAGGGTGGCCTGAACGATGAGCGGCGTCAGCGCATTAGGGAGCATGTGTCGCACCAAGATGCGCACGCGCGATGCGCCAATGGTTCGCGCCGCCACCACGTAATCCGCCTCGCGCAGGGCGAGCAACGACCCACGAAGAAGTCGAGCGAAGGTCGGCGCGTAGCTCACCGCAATGGCGAACATCAGCTGCACCATGCCACGGCCGAGGGCGGTCACGATCCCAATCGCCAACAAGATGCTGGGTATTGAGAGGAAGACGTCGGTTGCCCGCATGATCACGCCGTCGATGCGGCCACCAAATCCGCCGGCAATGGCGCCCAGCACTCCACCGATGATGAGCGCCAGCACAACTGCCCCAACCCCTACGAAGAGGCTGATCTGTGCGCCATACAGGACGCGCGAAAAGATATCGCGCCCGAGTAGATCGGTGCCGAAGAGATGCGTGAGCGATGGTGCGTCAAGGCTGCTTCCGTTCATCTCGTATGGGTCAAACGGTGAAATGAATGGGGCGAGCACGGCCGCAAGTGCGAAAAGCGCAATGCAGAAAAGCCCTACGAGCGCTGGCCGGTTTCGGCGCAGTCGGCGAGCGGCGTCGCCCCAGAGACCGCGCGAAGATCGCGCGATCTGCGGATCTACAGGAGCGGCACGGAACATCATTGGTAGCGAATCTTCGGGTTGAGCAGGGCGTATCCCACGTCAACAATGAGATTCACCACAAGGAATATCAGGGCGAAGACCAAGATGGTTGACTGCACGATGGGGTAGTCATGATTCTCAATCGCGTCGACCACCCAACGGCCCACACCATTCCAGACGAAGACTGTTTCGGTCAGGACGGCCCCACCCAACAGGCCGCCCACCTGTAAGCCGACGACCGTAGTGACGGGGAGCCATGCGTTGCGCATGACGTGGCGGTTATCCACCATCTTCTCTTTGAGTCCCTTCGATCGAGCGGTGCGCACATAGTCTTCGTTGGCCACCTCGATCACGGAGGCGCGGGTGATGCGCGCGATGATGGCGAGCGGGATCGACCCGAGGGCAATCGAGGGGAGGATCAGATGTCGCACCACGTCGACAAAAAGATCGAGGCGCCCCGCGAAAAGGGTGTCGATCAGCAAGATTCCTGAGGTGGCATCGAAGCGCGCTCGCGCATCAATTCGCCCTTGCGTCGGGAGCCATCCCAAGAACACGCCGAAGATCACCACCAGCGCCAGACCGAGCACGAACACGGGGATGCTTACCCCGAAGAGGCTCACTCCTGTGATCAGCCCGTCGGCCCAACCGCCCACCTTTCGCGCAGCGAGGCGACCGAGGGGAATACCCACGCCGATCGAGAAGATCAGCGCCCCGAGCGTGAGCTCAATCGTCCCTGGGAATCGGGTCAGGAATTCCGTGATAAATGGCTGCGAGTTCACCACGCTGGAGCCCAGATCGCCAGAGAGCGTCTTGCCGAGGTAGGTGAGGTATTGCTCCCAGAGGGGCAGGTCGAGTCCTAGGTTGGCCCGCAGTGCAGCACACGCCTCTGGGGTGCGGTGCTGTCCGAGGATGGCGACGCAGGGGTCACCAGGCAGGATCCGAATGTAGGCGAAGAGCAAGATGGAGAGCCCGATCAGCACCGGTATCGCGGCGATCAGGCGACGGACGATGTATCTCCCCATGCGGGCAGTCTAAGGGTGAAACGACGTCGCCGCCCCCTCAGCCTCACGGCCAAGGGAGCGGCGAACGTTGCTCGCGTTTTCGAGCGCGTGGGCGACGCCGCGTGGCAACGCCCTATCTAGTTACGGTCGATCGAGCCAGACCAGGTTCAGTGGCTCATTCAAACCTGCAGAGCCAATGAAGCCCTTCAAGTTGATTGTGGCCGCTGCCTGTGGCTTCGAGTTGGCGACTGGCACCGTTGGCATGTCGGCGCGGATCAAATCCTGTGCCAACTCCCACTGTGTCTTCGCCTCCGCCTCGGTGCCCGCTGCAAGCGCAGCGTTCATCGCGGCCTCAAGCGCATCGTTCTTGTATGCGAACTCCGTCGATGGCGCGCCGTCGACGTACCCGAAGAACGCTGTCTTCAGGAAGTTGTCTGGGCCGGCCCAGTCGCCGGTCCAACCAAGGAGCCACATCTCGTACTTGCCGGCGTACTCATCATCAAGGTACCCACCTCGCCATGGGGCGTTGTTCGGAACGATGGTGAAGCCAACAGCCTCGAGGTTCGCCGTGATCGCTTCGAAGATGCCCTTTGGATCAGGCATGTACGGGCGGGTCACGTCGTTCGGATACCAGAAGTCGATCGTCAAGTCGGTCTCACCCGACTCGGCAATCAAGGCCTTCGCCTTCTCAACGTCATAGGTCGGAAGGTTTAGGTCCTTCGCGTACAAGACGCCCGCTGGCATCCAGTTCGTCGCCTTCACCGCCGCACCGGCGTAGAAGGTCTCGATCAGGTAGTCGTAATCAATCGCATAGGCGATCGCTTCACGAATCTTCGGGTTGCTCACTGGAGCATAGTTATGGTTCATCGAGATCTGGAAGGTATTGAACGAGGAGCCTCGGTCAATCAACTGCAGATCCTTGTTCGCAGCAATCGTCGCCGCATCCACTGGTGCAATCGTCTGCGCGAGGTCAATCTCACCCGCTGCGAGACCGTTCACGCGCTGCGCCTCTTCGGCAACAGCCTTGAAAACGATTGCGTCTACGTGCGCAAGGTGCGCCGTATCCCAATAGGTCGCGTTCTTCTCAATCTCAACGCTGTCACCAACCGTCCACTTCACAAACTTGAATGGGCCAGTGCCGACCATCGCGCCAGCGCCACCCTGGGCACCAGTGATCTTGGTCACATCGGACTCGGTGTTATCACCCTTGCCCAGGACCAGCGCCGTTGGCGACTGGATCCCGAAGACCGGAAGGGTCTGGGTCAGGATGAAGTTTGAGCTTGGCTTCTTCAACTTGATCGCGACCGTTGAGGCATCCACTGCGGTGGCCGACTCAAGATTGCTCGTCTCGCCATAGCCACCGAAGACGGCACCAATGTAATAGGTGTAGTCCTGGAGCTCGGTTGGAATGTTGATGAAGCGGTTGTAGTTGAACACCACGGCATCAGCATTGAAGTCGGTGCCGTCGTGGAACTTGACGCCGCTGCGCAGTTTGAACGTGTAGGTCAAACCATCAGCGCTCATCTCGTAGCTCTCAGCAAGCACTGGGACAACCTTTGAGGTTGAGCCTGGCTCAAGGCCGACGAGTCCTTCGACAACCTGCTGGATCACATACGACGAGTTGCTGTCGTCGGTGAGCGCAGTGTCGGTTCGTACGATGTCGCCTGGCAGGGCGACGATGAGGGTTCCACCCTCCTTCGCTGACGGGGTGCTGGTGCACGCCGCCGCGACCATGAGAAGGGCGCCGAGAATGGCGCCGATCCGTAGGTTCTTCATGTGTTCTCCTTCGATGGCGAGTTTGGTCCTGGCCCGAAGCCCGACCGACGCGGGGTCTCCGCGATCGCCTCATCCTACCGCAGCGCATGCGCGATCTAGGTTCAGAATCCTAAACATCGCGACGGCCCCACCCGTAGATTGTCCAAAAGGTCGCCTCACCGCTACCCTCAAGGGGTCCAGGCTGAAGTCCAGCCTGCCGAACAGAGTCGAGGGAGGAACCTTCATGGCCACAGCCAAGAAGTCCGCGCCAAAGCGTGCGGCCGCCGCTAGCTCCGGAGTTGCAACTACGTTTGCAGCCATCCCGGCCGCTCGCGCGAAGCAGCTTTTCAATTGGAACCGCATCCTCGTGCTTCTGCACGGGATCCAGGCGATCATCATCGTGGCGATTAGCCCTACGGACGCCTTGGTGCGATTTGAGGGGGCGTATCCCGTCTCCAAGATCGTCAACGGGCAGTTCGCTGGACTTGAGTCGGCAAAGGAGTTGCTCTTTAGTTTCCCGCTGGCGTACCTCGTCGCGGCGTTCTTCGGGCTCTCCGCTTTGGGCCACTTCCTGGTCGCCTACCCGCTGCGCACGCGCTATGAGGGCTGGCTCGCTCAGCAGTTCAATCCCATGCGATGGGCGGAATATGCGCTGAGCTCAACGCTGATGATCCTCGGCATCGCATCGCTGAGCTTTGTCACAGACGCCGGCGCACTGATCGCCATCGCCGTCTGCAATGCCTCCATGAACCTGTTCGGCTGGTCAATGGAAGAGGCCAACATCGGTCGCAAGAACGTGCAGTGGAGCCACTACATCTTTGGCTGCATCGCCGGCATCGCACCGTGGCTCGCGCTCTTCACCTCAGTCGGACTCTCACTGGCCAACTGGCCAACAGGCGTTGGACCAAATGGTCGAAGCCTTGAAGAGTTCAAGCCAGTGCTGATCGCCATCTATGTGAGCCTCTTCATCAGCTTCAACATCTTCGCTGTGAACATGGTGCTACAGCGACTGAAAGTTGGACGCTGGGCTGACTATCTCCATGGCGAGCGCAGTTACATGATCCTCTCGCTTGTAGCGAAAACGCTCCTTGCCTGGCAGGTATGGACCGGAGTCTTCATGCCCGCCTGATCAACGGCGCAAACGGCGCACCCTTCGGACCCCCTCCCTGGTGGAGGGGGTCCGATGTTATGCGCGGAGGCGTAGGATACGAGGATGACGGAGCACAACGAGAGAAAGGCAGATCGTGAGCTGACCTACGCTGGGTATCTCGCGCTCGATGAGCTGCTCGCACTGCAACGACCACGCTCTGACGAACACGATGAACTCCTCTTTATCACGATCCATCAGACCTACGAGCTCTGGTTCAAGCAAATCCTGCATGAGATTCGTGGTGCGATGACAGCACTCACTGCAGACGAGGTCTGGCGCGCCTCTCACCGACTCAGTCGCGTACGCCACATCCTGAAGATCGCCGTCGCACAGGTGGACATCTTGGAGACCCTGACCCCGCTCGAATTCGCTGCGTTCCGAAATCGGCTTGCGACGTCGAGCGGCTTTGAGTCAGCGCAGTTCCGCGAACTAGAGGCCCTTCTGGGAATTCGAAACCCACGTCTCGCCGATCTTCTCCCTGATGAGGCCGCGCGCCAGGTAGTTCATGCCACCATGCAGAGCCCGGGGCTTTGGGACTCTGTCATCCGGTGGCTCGCAACACGCGGGCACGCCGTTCCCAGCCATCTGCTCAATCGCGATGTGGCGGATTCCTATGAGGGTGATGCGGAGCTTCAAGAGACGCTGCTCACGATCTATCGAGCTGGAGGAGAGGCAGCGAATCTTCTAGAACAACTTGTTGATATTGACGAGGGACTGCAGGAGTGGCGGTATCGCCACGTCAAGATGGTGGAGCGAACCATCGGCCGTAAATCGGGCACCGGTGGCTCTACGGGCGTCGAATATCTTGCGGCAAGCCTTCGACGTTCGCTCTTCCCCGATCTGTGGGCGATTCGCGACCGGATGTAGCGATCTGCGGTCAGGTGACCGTCTGCGCTTGGGCGAATTCTGGGCGACGCCAGACGCCCGTCGTAAGGATCTCCGCAAGGATCTCGGCGGCGCGGTCAATCTCGACGAACCGAACATAGAGGGGTGAGAAACCGAATCGGAGAATGTTCGGCGCTCGAAAGTCTCCGATCACGCCGCGGCTGATCAGCGCCTGCATGATCGGGTACCCGTTCTCGTGGGTGAACGACACCTGGCCTCCGCGAAGCTGGTCCTCGCGGGGCGAGGCAAGGGTTAGACCCTGACCTGCGCAGGCGGCCTCGACTCGCTCAATGAACCGCGCGGTTTGGGCCGTTGACTTGCGCCGCACCGCTGCGATTGAAACGCCCTCCCAGATCGTCAGCGCCTCATCGAGAGAGGCAAGACTCAGCACCTGTTGGGTGCCGGTGATGAATCGCCGTATGCCTGGGGCTGGCTCGTAGTCGGGAGTAAAAGCAAAGGGTCGCGCGTGACCGAGCCACCCCGCGAGCGGCTGCTGACTTGCGCCGACGAGCGCCGGTGAGACCCAAGTGTACGAGGGCGCCCCTGGACCACCGTTCAAGTATTTGTACCCGCACCCGATTGCGAAGTCGGCGCCGTCATCTGCAATGGTGAGATCAAGAACACCAGTGGAGTGTGAGAGATCCCACACGGCCAGAGCCCCCGCGGCATGTGCCGCCGCACTCAAGGTGCGCATATCGCGAATCCGACCAGTTCGGTAATCGACATGCGTGAGCATCAACACGCCCGCCCCTTGAAGTACCGAAGATGGATCGGTGCTCTCATCCCAGTAGCGGATCTCGAGGTCTGGAAGGAGTTGCTTCAACCCCTCGACGATGTAAAGGTCGGTTGGGAAGTTGTTCCGCTCCGTTACGACCACGTTGCGACCCGGCCGAAGCTGTAGGGCCGAGGCGAGCACGCGAAAGAGCGAGACCGAGGTTGAGTCGCCGACCACGACCTCGCCCGCGCCAACTCCGAGCAGTGGCGCAATACGGTTGCCTACACGCAGGGGTAGGTCGTACCAGTCAGATTCGTTCCAACTGCGAATGAGCCGTTCGCCCCACTGCTGGCGAATCACCCGCTCTACGCGCCGCTCAACTCCGCGTGGTAGGGCTCCCAGTGAATTGCCGTCAAGGTAAATCACCCCTTCGGGCAAAGAGAACTGATCGCGCAGCGACGCTAGTGCGTCGTTCGCGTCCAGCTCATCGGCAGTTAGGAGCGAGTGCGTCATGTCGCTATGGTCTCACGAGTGAGGGGCCTGCAGGAGCTCCGCGACCTCGTGCAGCAACGAACCGCTGGGGCTATCCAACTCATCTAACACGTCGAAGTGATCTCGCCCAGGCACCAGTGCGCGGGTGACGATCGCAGAGGGGCTCCAGCGCTCCTGCAAGAGTTCCGACTGCCGATGGAACTCCGACGGTTCAAGCTCGCCAACACGGAGCAGCACGGGGATGCGGCTGGCTGGCAGATAGTTCACAGGTGAAAGCTCGTGCACGTCACGAGCGCTCATGCCAACACGATCGTTGACGTAGCTTTCAGCGATCGGCGCAAGGTCAAAGGCGCCGCCGATTAGCATGAGCCCCGTGATTGACTGGCGAATGTGTTCTGGCGCCCGTTCGGTCATGAGCATCGCCGCTAGATGGGCGCCCGCCGAGTGCCCACCGACGACGATATGCGAAGGGTCGCAGGCGAGTTCATCCGCGTGTTTGATGAGATACGAGATCGAGGCAGCCGCCGCGTCGACGATCCTGGGAAGCGAGGCGTTTGGTGCGAGCGGATAGCCGACGGCGACGTGTGTTGCCCCCAGTGACACGATCGCCTCTGCATACCGACCCCCATCGTCAATTGATCCCTCCTGCCACCAGCCGCCGTGAAACATAACGAAGGTGGGCCGTCTCTCCGACGAGCGGGAAAAGACCTCGATGCTGCTGGCGGGGGTCTCACCATACTGAACAACTCGATGAAAACCGCCGACATCGGCATGGGAGCGGGCGCGAAGTGTTCTCGCTCGGCCGGCCGCCATTGATCCGCTGGCATCACGTGCAGTGCGACTCGGTGAGTACTCTGCGTCGAGCCACGCACGACGCTCCGGCCCGTGCGGCGGGTTAGGGAACGAGCTCAATCGTCCCTTTCATATTCGGATGCACGTCGCAGCGGAAGGTGTATGTCTTCGCGGCGTCGAGTGCAGGGATGGTGTACTCCTCGGTGGCGATGCCAGCAAACTGCTCGCCGCTGAAGACGGAGGTGCCGCCCTCAAGGATCGCGAGATTGTGTGGGATGCCGCTGTCGTTATTGGTCATCGTGAGGGTGACCTCTCTCCCCGCCTTGATCACGAGCTTGTCATGGTCAAACTTCACACTCGCCGCAACGATCTCTGGCGCCTCTGGATCGGCACCTGCTGGGCCAGGGTCAGCCTTCGCGCCACCTGCGAAGATTGCCGACTGGCCAATTAGCAGGCTAAAGAACGCAATCAGCAGCACATCAACGAGACGGCGTGACGGGCGAAGCGGAGCTGGGTTCTTGATCGCACCCTTCCCAGCTGTGGCGACCGCCTTCCATTCCCGGCGTGAGTCAATGAGCCAGCCAATCATGGCAATGCCCAGCATGATGGTGCCGAGGGTAAAGAACGGGAGGTTGACGGCAAGGCCGAAGAACATCACCGCCGCACCAGCGCAGATCGCAATCGGCATGATTGAGGGGGGTGGCAAGTGGATGCCGGCAGGGGCGCTCTTCGCAACAGGTGAGTGCTTCCCAGAAAACTTCTTCCAGGCTGGCAGATCAGCATGGTTCACTGCCGTCTCTTGGGCGTAACCGAGGATGTAGGTCATCAACCCCATGGCGAAGCCAGTGATCGCAAGCATAAAGGCCATATGCGGGTCATCAGCGGCAATGAAGAAGACCAGGGCCGCCGCCTCGAAGATGCCGCCGATTACGAGCGAGAGACCAAACACCGTGTTCCCTCCCTTGCTAAATCAGACGATATAGAGGAGCGCGAAGAGCAAAATCCAAACGACATCAACGAAGTGCCAGTAGATCGAGGTGGCCTCAACCATGTCGTGGTGTTGGGCCGAGAACTGTCCGAGCCCACCGCGATAGAGGCAGACGGTGAGCATCAACACCCCACCCAAGACGTGCGCACCGTGGAAGCCGGTCAACACATAGAAGGTGCTGCCGAACACGCCATCGGCGATGCCAAATCCAAGCTGGGTGTAGTCGTACGCCTGACCGATGAGGAAGATGACGCCGAGCAGCACGGTCATGAGGAGGGCACGATTCATTCCCTGCCGATCGCCCCGGCGGATGCGCCACACCGCGAACTGACAAGTGACCGAACTCAACACGAGCAGGGTGGTCATGATCGCTGGGAAGAGGATCTCGCTATGCAGTTCAAATGCACCGTTCCCCTCTGGTGGCCAGATACCTGTGGCGGTGCGGAGATTGAAATAGGCGGCAAAGAGACCCGCGAAGAACATGATCTCGGAGACGATGAAGAGGAGCATTCCAAGAACTGGATTGCCGAGCCCCTTCTTTCCGTGGCCAGCACCGTGGCCCGTCGTAGCTACCGCGCCGGTGCTCATGCGTGATCCTTCCCCGCGCTGCCATGGCGGGCGTCAAAGAGCGGTCGCTCCGACGTGATCGCAGGGAGTCGGTCAAAGTTCCACGGTGGTGGTGGTGACGAGGTCGCCCACTCGAGGGTGTTCGCCTCCCACGGATCGTCGCCCGCCTCCTCGCCGGATCGAAGCGAAATGAAGACGTTCCAGAAGAATGGAATGAAGCTGAGGCCGATCGTAAAGCCGCCGATGGTGGCCGCGAGGTTGAGATCGTTCCAACCAGCGGTTGGCGAGTAGTCGGCGATGCGGCGTGGCATGCCAGCAAGGCCGAGCACGTGCATCGGCAGGAAGGTGAGATTGAGCCCGATGTACATCAGCCAGAAGTGCATCTTGCCGAGCCGTTCGTCCAGCATCTTGCCGAACATCTTGGGGAAGTAGAAGTAGATCCCCGCCATGATGCCAAGGAACGAGCCGCCGAAGAGCACATAGTGAATGTGCGCGACGATCCAATAGGTCGCGTGGATCGCGTAGTCCACCGGCACCGGGGCGCTGAAGACGCCGTTGATGCCACCGATCAAGAACATGCTCAGGAATCCAACCGCAAAGAGCATTGGGGTCTTGAAGGTGATCTGGCCGCGCCACATCGTAGCAATCCAGTTGAAGAATTTCACCCCAGTCGGCACCGCGATGAAGAAGGTCATCACCGAGAAGAAGGGCAAGAAGACGCTGCCCGTGGTGAACATGTGGTGTGCCCAGACACTGAAGCCAAGGGCGCCAATCGCCGCCGTCGCGAAGACGAATGCCTTGTAGCCAAAGAGTGGCTTGCGGCTGAAGACTGGCAGGATCTCGGAGATCACGCCCATTGCTGGCAAGACCATGATGTACACGGCCGGGTGGCTATAGAACCAGAAGATGTTCTGCCAGAGGATCGCCGATCCACCAAGGGTCGGATCAAAGAAGGCCCCGCCGAAGTTTCGATCGATGAAGAGCATCACCAAGGCGCTGGTGAGCACAGGGGTGCCCATCAATACGAGGACGCTCGTCACGAGCACCGTCCAGGTGAGGATCGGCATGCGGAAGAGTGTCATCCCTGGCGCTCGCATGCGGAAGATCGTCACCATGAAGTTGACGGCGCCGAGGATTGAGCTCGTACCGACAAGGATGACAGCGACGATCCACAGGTTCATGCCGGGACCTGGACTGTATTTAATGCTGCTGACTGGCGGGTACGCCGTCCAACCAGCATCGGCGGCACCACCAAGGAAGAAGCCCGAGGCGGCCACGATTCCCGAGAAGGGGACCATCCAGAAGCTGAGCGCATTGATGCGCGGGAATGCCATGTCGGGCGCCCCGATCATGAGCGGCACCACATAGTTACCGATCGCCGCCAAGAAGGGGATGATTACCCAGAAGATCATCACCGAGGCGTGCATGGTGAAGAGCTGGTTGTAGGTTGACTCGTTGAGGAACTGCAGCCCTGGCTGAGCGAGCTCGGCGCGTACACCGAGGGCGAGAAGGCCGCCGATCCCGAGGAAGACGAAGGACGAGATCGTATAGAGGATGCCGATCTTCTTATGGTCCGTCGTGGTCAGCCACTCATAGAGGCTCGTTCGAGGTCGGGCTGCTGATCGAAGTGCGGTGGTTGCCATGGCTGACTCCTCCCCTACCTAAAAGGCCAGGCGGCCGGTGAGCCGCATCGCTGATGGACCGTCGACGATCTCGAGATCGGCGTACATGCCGTTCTTGTAGTGACCCTGGATGTTGCACATCACCACGTAGTGGCCGACAGACAGATTCACCGTGACCGACCCTGGCGCGCCAGGGT
>RGCW01000091.1 GCA_009919005.1 Candidatus Aquidulcis sp.
CGCCGTGCACCTGGTCGCCCGCGGCCACATGTTCAACCTCGCCGGCCCCCGGCCAATCGGTAACTCCATTGAAGCCATGGACCTTGGCTTCGCCCTACAGGCCCGCTGCCTCGAGGCCGTTGCTCGCGGCACCGTAACCGCCACCAGCTGCGTGGTGCCCGTTCCCGCCGCCATCGACGCCGCCGTGGCGAGCGCGTATCTGGAGACGCGGTACAAGTAGCGAATAGCGAGGACGAGCAGTGCGCATCCTCAACTGGAACATCCATGGCGCGAGCGGCATCCGGCCGGCAAAGCAGGCGGAGATCGTTACCGCAATCCTGCATGTCAACCCCGATGTGCTGCTCTTGCAAGAGGTTCCGCTCGGTTCTGGATTCTTGGAACGCCTAGCAGCACACGGCTACGCAACTACCGAGCCCGATAAGCATTCTGTGGGCTTATGGGAGAACAAGAAGAAGAACGCAGCGGCGATCGCGTCGCGGTTGCCAATGACTGAGCTGTCGCCGCCCGAAGGGCTCCGTTTCCCGCGCCTCTTCTCTGTAGCAAGGATTGGTGGCTTGGAGATTGCCTCGTGCCATATCCCCAACGCTAGCGGCTTCAACAGTGTTGCCAAAAAACTTGGGTTAACGCCAGATATCAAAGTGACGCACCTTGAGCGAGCACTTGAATGGTTAAGAGGCGGGCGGGGAAGGCTACTCGCTGGTGACTTCAATGAGCCTGATTTTTTTCGGGATGGTCGTGCGATTGGATTTGAGGCGACCCGAGCGGCCGATCGGGATCGGCAGCGAACAATAGTGGATGAGCTGATGAACTCTCATTCCATCAGCCATCTCTGTAGTCATCTGCACGAGAAGAGCGGTGAGCCATCGCACTGGATCAAGAGCGCACCGCATCCAGACCGAAAAGGCTGGTTTGATCACGCTCTCACGACTGATCGGAGTGCCCCTTGGACTGCGGTCTATCTTCACGACCTCCGAATCGCACGCGATTTGGAGGGCAAAGAACGATACTCCGACCATAGCCCACTGCTGATCTCAAGCGAGTAGGGCACCGCTGTGCGCCGTGCCACACCGTTGGCACAGACCCCCTGATACAATCCCCCTGTCACCTTGGTGGTGACGCGCATCGAGAGCACCGGAGAGATTCAGCTCGACGAAGGTGCGGCAACCAAC
>RGCW01000092.1 GCA_009919005.1 Candidatus Aquidulcis sp.
ATCGAGCCGATCTTCGAGCGCGACTTCGCGGAACACAGCTACGGATTCCGCCCCGGACGGGGCTGCAAGGACGCGCTGCGGCGGGTCGATTCGCTGCTGGCCCAAGGGTACGTCCACGTGGTGGACGCCGACCTGAAAGGCTACTTCGATTCGATCCCACACGACCAATTGATGAAACGCCTCGAAGCGAAGATCGCCGATGGGCCGACACTCCGGCTCATCGACGGCTTCCTCAAGGCCGACATCCTGGACGACGCAGCCCGCTGGACACCCGAGGCCGGAGCTCCGCAGGGGGCGGTCTTGAGTCCTCTTCTGAGCAACGTCTATCTCGATCCCCTCGATCATCTGATGGTCGAGCACGGAATCGAGATGGTGCGATATGCCGACGACTTCGTGATCCTGTGCAAGACGGCGGAAGATGCCGCTCGGGCATTGGAAATCGTCAGGCAATGGGTGGCCGACAACGGCCTCACGTTGCACCCGACGAAGACACGGATCGTCGACGCCCGGACGGACCGGTTCGACTTCTTGGGCTACACCTTCAGCGGCGAGAAACACTGGCCGCGGCAGAAGAGCCTCAAGAATCTTCGTAACGCCATTCGTGCACGGACACGGCGGACGACAGGAGATAGCCTGCAGTGCGTGGTTGCCAGTGTGAATCCGGTCCTCCGCGGCTGGTTCGCCTACTTCCAGCACAGCACCTATCGCAATGTGTTCACCGACGTGGACGGATACGTCCGGAGGCGCCTGCGGAGCATTCTCCGCAAGCGGTCAAAGCGGAACGGCGAGGGACGGGGCTTTGATCATCAGCGGTGGCCGAATCGCTACTTCGCCGAGCATGGGCTGTTCAGTCTGACAGCCGCCCATGCCGCGGTCGTTCAATCCTCACGGAGGTAAAACCATCAACCGGAGAGCCGTGTGCGGGAGATCCGCCAGCACGGTTCGGAGGGAGGGGGGCCCGAATTCAATCGGGCCTCCCTACCCCTATCGAACAGCGGCACGATGCCGGGTGTTCGCGTGAAGATGGCTTCGCTAGTCGCAAACGCCGGCTCAAGGGACACGGGTAGCCCGCAGCCTCCTCAACTGAAACGGGAGGCGAGGGGTTACCCCTGCCGTTGAGACGGCGTATGTGACCAGCG
>RGCW01000093.1 GCA_009919005.1 Candidatus Aquidulcis sp.
ACGCGATGGCAAGCCAGCACGCGCTGACGATGAACTGATTGTGATCGGCGGCATGGCTGGTGATGACACATACGAGGCGCGCTGCCGCGCCTGCCACGAAGTGATCGCCTAGCGCGTTCGCTTTCGCGTTCTCTTGGAACGATGGCGCGGGCTCACTGATCGAATCGCTCCCCACTCCGCCACCAAGACCGCTCCGAGGATCATGGCTCCACCAACCAACTGAATTGCTGTGAGGCTCTCGTTGTAAAGGTAGCCAGCCGCCACGATGGTAAAGATTGGCTCAACCGTGCTGATGAGTGCGGCACGCGCGGCGCCGAGTCGTTGCGCCCCAATGTAGAAGGCACCAATCGGAATGATCCCCGCGATCGTGGCCACACCAATGATCGGCAGGATTGCTGGCTCGGGAACTGGTGTTGGGATGAGGTCTCGACCGAGAGCGGCGCGTAGAAGCAGCATGCCGGCGGCGGTGCCGAAGAGGCTAACCGGAATCGCGACGAGTGGTGAGGTACCTCCGCCGTGCGTCGAACCCGTGCCGCTCTTCGTTTCACCCCCCAGTCTCGCAGCCAAGATGATGTAGCAGCTGTAGATGATCGGCGAGGCGATGCCGAGCACCAGACCGATCGGCGCCGGCTCCTTCGCATCCGGAATACCGCCAACGCCAAGCACAACTCCGGTAGTAGCGATCGCAAGCGCAATCCAGGGGCGTGGGCCCGACGGTGCGTGCGCGAAGAAGATTGAGAGCACGGCGACGATGGCAGGGAAGGCGTAGGTCATGAGGCCAGCGAGTGAGGCATCTATCCAGGTGAGGCTCCCAAAGTAGGTGGCAGCGTTGGCGGTAAAGAAGAGTCCGATCGCAAAGGAGCGAAGCGCACGCTCGCGAGTGAGGCCATGAAGTGCCGCGCGCCCAGCGGGGAGAACGGCGACGATGGCACCGAGGATGAGCGCGGCGAGCAGGTGACGACAGACCAGCAGATCGAGCCAATCGAAGCCCGTCGGATAGATCGCTTTTGCAAAAAGTGAGCCCGACCCATAGCCGATCGCCGAGACGACGACCAGCAGAATCCACGGGAGCCGACTTGCACGCATCGAGGAAGGATACGCGAGCGCCAA
>RGCW01000094.1 GCA_009919005.1 Candidatus Aquidulcis sp.
AAACCGATGCCTGCATTCGCTCCACGATTCACGGCGCCTTTACCCGGGGCTACGACGTAACGCTTGTGAGTGACGCGCACACCACCGAAGACGCGACCGAGTGGGGCGCTCCGCCTCCCGAGGTGATCATCAAGCACACCAACATGTACTGGGGCTTCCAGTCGGCACCGGGACGAACGGCAAAGGTGCAGCCAACGGCTGAGGTCGTCTTTACTCCGTAACTACCATCCAATCCGTTAGTAGCGGCCACCACGCGAAGCTTCTCCACCGCTCAGCCGCTGCGCCAGCCACACCGGCACGATTGAGAGCAACACCAGGGCAAGGGCGACGACGTTCACAACGGGTAGTTCATTCGGCCGTTGCATGGCATTAAAGATCCAGACTGGAATCGTCTTGGTGCCAGCCCCTGCTGCAAAGAGCGTCACGATCACCTCATCAAACGAAAGGGCAAAGGCGAGTAGGCCTCCCGACATGAGGGCGGTGCGGATCGCGGGAAGGGTGATGCGGCGGAAGGTGGTGAGAGCGTCGGCACCAAGATCTGCGGATGCCTCTTCCGCGGAACGCGGCAGTCGGCGTAACCGGGCGACCACATTGTTGTAGGCAACGACGACGCAGAAGGTTGCATGGGCGATCACGATCGTAGGGAGCCCAAGGCTGATGCCGAAGAGCTTGAAACTGCTCTGCAGCGCTATACCGGTGATCACCCCTGGAAGGGCGATCGGCAGCACAAAGAGGAATGAGATCGTGTTCTTGCCGAAGAACTCATGTCGCTGCACTGCCAAGGCGGCAAGCGTTCCGAGCACCAGCGCGATCAGCGTCGCGAAGGTGGCCGCAATCAGCGAGTTTATGAACGCCCCTTGAATCGAGGGGTTGGCGGCCGCCTCGCCAAACCATTTCAGTGTCAGACCGGTGGGCGGCCAGGCGGCCAACTTGCTCTCATTGAAGGCATAGACCGCCAAGACCACGAGGGGTAGATAGAGAAATGTCATGACCGCAGCAGTAGCGAGTCGAAGGAGCCCCTTCGCTAGTGGCGACTCAACCATGTTGCCTCACAGCGACTCAAAGGCGCCGGCGCGCCGTGCCATCACCAGGTAGATGACCATGATCAG
>RGCW01000095.1 GCA_009919005.1 Candidatus Aquidulcis sp.
CTCTCAGCCGTACTCGCACATTCACGAGCCAGGTATAGGCGTCGGCGGTCACTGTATTCCGGTCTATCCGCGCATGATCCTCTCAACCGATGGCGACCTCGACGTGATTAAGACTGCGCGCGCCGTGAACGATGGCCAGGTAGAGCGCGCCGTTGACGCAGTAGCGAAAAGGTTAGGTACGCTCAAGGGCGCAACGGTCGCAGTGCTCGGTCTCACCTATCGTGAAGGCGTTCGTGAACTCGCGCATGCGCGTGGTCCCCTCGTTGCCGATGCACTCCGTGCACAGGGTGCGACTGTTCTAGGCGCCGACCCACTCTTGAGCGCCGAGGATGTCAGCGCCTTGAGAATGACTCCATGGGACGGCAGTGCACATGAGAGCGTCAGTGCCGTGATCGTCGCCACCGCTGATGCGGCCTATCGCACCATGGATTTCGCAACGCTCTTTCCAAGCCTAACGGTGCTCATTGATGGCCGAAACGCCTGCGCGGGCGCAACGCTGCCAGCTGGTGCAGTTCGCATCGGCTTCGGTCGTCCGAATGGGGTGGCGTCACAGTGATCGACTCCACCGCCTTCATTGACCCGACCGCAGCAGTCGAAGATGGCGCCGTAATTGGGCCGCGCAGCAAGGTATGGGGCGGCGCGGTGGTCCGTCGAGGGGCAAAGATCGGCGCCGATTGCATCATCGGCCGAGGTGCCTTTATCGACACAGAGGTGGTCCTCGGCGATCGCTGCAAGGTGCAGAACCTTGCGCTCGTCTATCACGGGGTGACCGTTGGCAACGGCGTCTTCATCGGTCCGAACGCCATCCTGACCAACGACCGCTTCCCCCGCGCCCAAACCGCTGATGGTGGCCTCGCCACAGCGAGTGATTGGGTGGTGAGCCCGATTAGCGTGGGTGATGGGGCTTCGATTGGAGCTGGCGCCGTGATCGTGGCTGGCGTCACGCTAGGCGACTACTGCATGGTTGGAGCTGGAGGGGTGGCCTCCCGAGACGTCCCGCCTCGAGCCTTAGTGGTTGGCAGCCCCGCGAAGCGCATCGGCTGGGTCTGCGATTGCGGCACGCGCCTTCCTGACGACGAG
>RGCW01000096.1 GCA_009919005.1 Candidatus Aquidulcis sp.
TCGCCATCAATCGGGCGAATGGCGCCGTTCGCCACCGCGGGGATCGTCCCCCACCCTGGTCGCGCCGCAACGGCCTCAGCGGTTACGCCGTAGGCGGCATCGCCGAGCAGGATCACGCTCGGTGCCGCCGTCACCAGCGCCTCGAGTGAGATCTCGTAGACGCCGCTGCTGCCACTCGTCACAAGGGCACCGCGCGCGGCGCCAATCAGTTCGGCGGCGTAGTCGTCGGGGGCAAGCCCGTAGATGGCCCCCGTGGCGTCAATCTCGTAGAAGACGCTCACGGTTGGCTCGCTCGCAACGAGCGCCGTCAGCGTGGCGATTTCGGACTTGGCCGTGGCGATCGCCTCGGCGGCGGCGACGCTTGCGCCAGCCGCATCACCGATCAACTGAAGCGTGGCGTAGACGCCGCTCACGCTCTTGGGGTCAAGGGTCACGATCGTGATGTTGGCCGCCTTCAGTTGCGTGATGGCGTCGTCGGGGGTGAAGCCCGATCCGCCCACGAAGACCAGGTCGGGATTGAGGGCGATGATCGCCTCAACATTGGTGCCGTTGTAATCGGCAACTTGCGGCGTGCTGGCAAATGCCGCGGGGAGGCAACTGCAGGCTGCGACACCAACGACGTTTGTGCCGAGACCCCACTGATCGAGAGACTCAACGCTGGCCGGCGTGAGCGCCACAATGCGTGCTGGCTTCTTGGCGATGGTTACCGAGACGCCAGAGTCATCGATGACTGTGCGCGGATACTGCGCCTCAACGATTGGGGTGGGGCTCACCGGAACCAGTGAGTTGGTGGCGTTGGCACACGCGCCAACAAGAAGGGCTGCAGTAAGCAGCAGGGTGAAACGGAAAACCTGGTGCGCGCGAACGAAAGCAGTCATAGCTTCCTCCCTTGCCTCGAGGGCCTAAGCGTTGTTATGCCGCGTGTCCGGCGACCGGACTTATGGGAGGTACTCCCAATTACCGTTGCGGGACAGTGCTGGAATCTCACCAGCTTCGCGTCCACGCGGCGTTGCTGCGGGGACTCTATCACCTGCCTTTCCGTTGTGCAGATCTCGCCGATACGCGCGCAGTGGCAACCTA